>CAZZPH010000005.1:3087-22174 GCA_964655725.1 uncultured Hyphomicrobium sp. | reverse complement strand
CCAAATCACCTACATGACCGAAGAACTCGAGTACAACTCGGTCGCACGCGTGGACGACATTGTTTACACGGAAGAGTCACCGTTCCTCGCAACGCTGCCTCCGATATTTCAGCCCTTCGCCCGATCAGGCGAATACGATGTCCGGCGCATCGAAAGTTTCTCGAACGTCCATTTTGGCAAGAACCGCACGCTGGGTGTCTACGCCGAGGTGGGCTATGCGGACTTGAACTATACGACCCAGCGCTTCGAGGCGTTCCTGGATCGCGATGCGACCGAAATATGGACGCTCGCCGGGGTGCGCTACACCTCTCCCGACAAGACGGTCATCGCCGACATCGGATGGCGGTTCAATTGGCGCGACATTGACACGCTGGCGCTTGGCCAACGCGGCGGGACAGTCGACAACAACTACTTCGATGCCAAGATCATCTGGGTACCCAACAACCACTTCCAAACCATCATCGACGTGGATCGGAAGTTTGTCGAACCCTGGACGTTGTTTGCCGTTGCGGCCGTACAGACAACATACTCGGCCGAGACCATCATCACGCTGGCACCGGACTGGCAACTGTCCAACTACACGCACTTCCGCGAATACGAGCAGATCGGCGACATCTTCAATTACGAGGAGATTTTGGCGGGTACACAGATTTCCCACCAGCTGACGCCGAACATCTCCGTCTACGGCTTGGTCAACTACAAGCTCCTGACAGAGACCACGACCGACGAGGATGCTGAACGCATCCGCGTCGGTGTTGGAACCAAGGTCACCTTCTGAGACCCTGCGGTTGTGCTTACTTCTTGCCTGAAGCCGACTTGAAGGACGAAGCGCCGCCCGAACTGGCTCCGCCTTGACCTGCCTTGGCGTGGGCAGACGCGGATCCTTTGTACAGGAAATAGCTTCCATCCGCGGCTTGGACCTTCACGGCCGTGAAGGTTGCGCCGTTCGCCTTGGCATTCTTATTGTTGGCTGATGACGAACCGTTCGATACGGATTTCTTTTGCGTGATTGCGGTGGTCTTGGATTTCGTCACCGTCTTGCTGGTGCCGCCACCAACAGCGCCGCTGCCATTGGGCCCGACGTAGGCGCCGGCAAAAGCAGCATCGCTGTGCTTGACCTTGAGTGTGCTGGTGCCCCCGACGACATTGATCTGTTTCGAGGTGCCGCTGCTGTTGAAGCCGCCCGCAACTGCGGGCGAAGCCAACGCAATGACCGAGGCGGCCAAGATGAACTGATATGGATGAGCTTTACGCATGACATGAACTCCAGTTTTTGCGCGCGAAACGGGCAGACTGCGGCTCATTCGAGAGCAGCAAAACCTGTGCCATTTAGAAGAAAAGGCCGGAGATTCCCCCGGCCTTTCCTTTGGATTGTGTCACAAAACTCCGCTGATCAGCGGGCAGTTGGGAAGCCGTTGTATCCGCCGAACGCGTTGTTCTGCGAGAGCGCTACCGCACCCGAGACGTTCACGGCGAGCTTGCCCTTGGCAGCCTGGACGGAATGAGCCGTCGCATTCGATTTGGCGACCTGCTTCTTCACGCACTTGCAAGGCGCGTTGTTCTGCGCTGCTGCAAGAGCCACATTGGCATTGATGGCCAGCTTACCCTTGGCCTTTTGAATGGCGGTGGATTTGGCGGAGGCATGAGCGATCTGCTTGGCTCCGCCATAAGACTTTCCGCCGGCGTGAGCTCCACCTGCGGTGAGAGCCATGGCCACTGCGGCGATCATGATAGTCCGAACCTTCATGGGAAACTCCTCACTATGCGAACTTTTCGTCAATATGCACGTCGGCGTACAAGCGCCGAGGACAAGCGTTAAGAGGTTCTTAACGAGCGGTCCACATTGAGCTTGAAATTGCGTTAATGCAGTTACAGAAGCACGCGAATGCTGATGTTCGTCAGACTTTTTTCAGCCGCGCCTTCGGAGTGATTGCGCGGACCGCGTGAGCGCGCTCCGCACGCGTGTGTTGCGCCAGCCACGCATCTCCCCAAAGCGCCGTATCAGCAAAATTCAAGGTTCCTGCGAGCCCCGCATGCTGCCGAATCAGGTAACTCTGCTGATGTTGATTGAATGTAATCGGACCTATTGCGCGAACCGAATGCGCCTTTGATTGCAGAAGCGCCTCGCCAATCCGACCTTGGATTTTTTCTACCGGGACATGTGCCCGGCAGATAGCAACTGCGAGGGCAAGCAAATGCCGAATCATCATCTCCTAAGCCACGGGACCCTCGGTGCCATGGCCGCTGTACTGGCAGCAATTGGTCCCATGACCCAAGCTTCCGCCGAGGAGGCTGCAAAGCATGTGTTCTCCAACGGGGTCATCGTATCCGTTGGTGGCGGGTACTCTCATCTCGACTACGGGGACAGCCACTTCGTCGGCATTACGGACTGGTTCGGCACGGAAACCATCGGACACGTCGAGGACTATGACGGCAGATCAGATGGATATCGGATCAACGGCGAGGTCAGCGGTCTCTTCAAGCGCATGGTGCGGGGACACCAGATGAGTTTTGGTGTCAAGGGCTTCTATGCCTCGTACGAAGGCTCGCAGACCAGCCGGTGCCTCTTCGAAAACCTCGCAAGCGACTGCGCAGTCTTTCCGCTGTTTGATCCCGATGACGACCTCTTCCCCGATCACACTGGCGGCTTCTTCTCGGATTTCGTCACGCGAACCCATGTCGATGTCAAACACTGGGGCGTCGCCGGTGAGATGAGGTTCTCGCGTTCGAGCTATGAGAGCGGCGGCCTTAAGGACGCACCCGTCCACGTACGCAGCCCGCTCGACTGGAGACTGGGTATCGCAGTCAAGAGGTTCGACAAGGACAAGCGGATCTACTCAGAGGACTTCGGCCCATCGCTCGATCCGATTTCACTCGTCGAGGCCTTGAACACGACGTATTACGGCGTTTATGGCGGCGTCGACTACACGCATGATCTGGGACATGGGTTCAGTCTCGTCTTGCGCGGCGAAGCTGGAATCTATCATGCCGACACCGACTATCGTGGCGCCTATGCCTCCACTGATACCTTCGGCGGTCCTGGGCTTCCCCTCTCTCAGACGCTTCGATTGAGCGATGATGGTGCCGCTTTCATTGGCTCGATTGGAATGGAAATCAACAAAGAGATCGGACGCGGGGTCAAGCTGGGTGTCTTCGGCGATGTCGAGTACTACTCGCGCGCACCGAACGTGCGCTACAATGATACGGAAAGAAGCGGCGGGGGCGTACTCGATATCGTAGGCCGAACGGAGGGTAGTCGCCTCGTGGATGATCACGCGCTTTCCTACACCGTCGGTGCGCGGGTCACCGTTCCCCTCGAAGGGCAGTAGTCCCTTCGATGCTCCAGACCATGAAATGGACAGCACGAGGCACCCCCAGAGGGTGCCTCTACGCTTTTGGGGAATAGCCGTCCTTCAGTTCCCGTTTCCGAATCCAAGATGCCAGGATCGGGCGGCAGTAGCGAACGGTAGCTTTGGCCGGTCGCATATCGCCCCAAACAGCGTGTCGGCACCCGATCACATCGCGATGTCAGGCCGGGAGTCACCGGTTTCAATTCTCCTCCTCACACTGGACATTGCGGATTTCTTGACGTGTCGAGCCGAGCGGCCCGGACTTGCCTGGCCACAGGAACACATTCGATTGCATCCTGAGCACGCTCTGGCTACTCGACCACCCATGCGCCCGTGGTGGTGGCAACGACAGTTCCCTCGCGCACGACCTCGACTTTTCCGTCGTAGTTCCCCGCCGGCCAGCGCGGGGCTTTGAGCTTTTTGCCGACGAAGGCAAGGTAATGGGCCTTGTTGCGATCGAGCGGCTCTGTCGTGTTGGTCACCTCAAATCCGCCGGGGCCTTTGACGTCGAAGCGCAGCCGGTCGCCTGTTCTCAGATTGATCAGGCGCGCGAAGAATACGAGCTGCGGACTTGCGGCATCCACCGCTCGCGCGGCTCCGTCGGTCTCCGCGTCTGCGAGCTTGGGCACCGCGCCTGCAAATCCCGCCTCAATGATCTCGCTGGGCTGATAGCGATAAGCAGCGCGGAATGCATCGTCCCACAGCCCCTCTGCGGCAGCCGCATCACGCGTACAGGCTGCTGAGCCGGATGCCGTCGGCAGGCGCGCCCCGGTAAATGGGTCCATGGCGAGGCCGTCGCGGCGGACGGTCAAATGCAGATGCGCGAACTGCGCAAGCCCGGAATAGCCGACCTCGCCGAGTTTCTGACCGCGCTCCACCCGCACACCGGTCTCAACCGCAAGGCTGCCCTGGCGCATGTGGCAGTACTGCGTTTCCCAGCCGCCGCCATGATCGATGACGACGCCATTGCCGCATTCGCGCCCGGAGATGGCAACACGCCGTTCGGCGTCGGCGAAGGTATCCGGCATGCCATCACGCACGGCTTTCACCGTACCCGCGGAGGCGGCCAGGACGGCGACGCCCGCACGCGCGGCCTCAGCCGACAGAAGGCGAAAATCAGTCCCATCGTGGCCGTTGTAGGTTGCGCTGCCGCAGGCGAAGTCGAGGACGCCCGCACCCGGGTCCTGGTCGGCATAGCTCTGAATGAAGCAATCGCGGTGCAGATCACACGCAACCGGCAGCGCCAGCCGCGGCGGCTCTCCCGCGCGGGCCTCATCTGTGTGACCCGCACCGGTCATAGCCAGCACCATGGCCGCCGCCGTCATGCAACCCTTCGCACGATAGATGCCCATTCTGGCCGTCATCCTGCCCGTCATGGCCCACCATCCAAACGCTGCGACGACCGCACCCAATCACACACCTTGCGGGGCAGGCGGCGAGGCGCTAGCAGAGTGCCCATCCCACCCGCGGTCTCAACGCGCAATTCCAGTCGCACCCACGCAAAAGGTAGCCCCGACTCATGGCCACATACAATCTGCTTCTGCTTCCCGGTGACGGCATCGGTGTGGAGACCATGGCCGAGGTCGAGCGCCTCATTGCATTCTTCAACCAGAAGGCCGGCAAGGCCATCTTCGCGACCGAGCACGATCTCGTCGGCGGAGCTGCCTACGACGCGCACGGTGTTGCCGTCACAGATGAGTGCGTGGCCAAGGCCAAGGCGGCGGACGCCGTGATCTTCGGTGCGGTCGGCGGGCCGAAATGGGATGGCGTGCCCTACGCGGTGCGTCCTGAAGCCGGTCTGTTGCGTCTGCGCAAGGACCTGGGCCTCTTCGCCAACCTCAGGCCCGCCATCTGCTATCCCGCACTCGCCGATGCCTCCTCGCTGAAACGCGAGTTGGTCGAAGGCCTCGACATCATGATCGTGCGCGAGCTGACGGGCGGGGTCTATTTCGGTGAGCCCAAGGAAATCGTGACACTGGAAAACGGCGAGAAACGCGCAGTCGACACCCAGCTCTACACCACCCACGAGATCGAGCGGATCGCCAAGGTCGCCTTCGATCTCGCCCGCAAACGCTCCGGCAAGGTGCATTCGGCGGAGAAGCACAACGTCATGCGCACGGGCGTTCTCTGGAAGGAGGTTGTTACCGCCACGCATAAAGCCTATGCGCCGGACGTGAAGCTGGAGCACATCCTGGCTGACAATTGCGCAATGCAGCTTGTCCGCAATCCTAAGCAGTTCGACGTCATCGTGACGGACAACCTGTTCGGCGATGTCCTGTCCGATGAGGCGGCGATGTGCACGGGCTCGCTCGGCATGCTGCCGTCCGCGTCACTGGGCAGCCCAGATCCCAAGACCGGCAAGCGCATGTCGCTCTATGAGCCCGTCCACGGCTCCGCGCCCGACATCGCAGGCCGCAACCTCGCCAACCCGATCGCAACCATCGCCTCGTTCGGCATGGCGCTGCGCTACTCGCTCGACATGGCCAAAGAGGCCGATCTCGTCGACGCGGCGATCGCCGCCGTGCTCGAGAAGGGCCTGCGAACGGGCGACATCATGCAGCCCGGCATGACTGAGGTCGGCACCACCGAAATGGGCAAGGCGATCGTCGACGAGACGGCGCGGCTGGCGGGATGAGTGTTCACCAGGATCAGGATCAACAAGATCTTAGGGATCGGGATCTGGCCCCGGGCCCTGCTGTCACGGCACGGTCGCTCACACCCCCGCGCGGGGTCTGGCCCCAGTTGTCTTGACCCCGGCCGTCGCTCGTCTGGTCCGGAGACCCTCGCAGGTCTATGGATAACCCTATTGCTTTCCTTGGGCCGCGCCAGCATGCGCGAAAGTAGTGTCAGATGAGGATTGGACCGCGTGAGCAGGCTGTTTCAAGAACTCGACCACCGCGCGACGCCCTTCGGGGACTTGGTCCTGCGGCGGCGCCACAGCCTGCAACTTGCCACCGACATCTACGAGATCAAGCTCGGCGATGATTTTTTGATGTCGAGTTTTTTCACGGCGTCAGAGATCGCACTGGCACGGCTGGCGCTGGCGGAAGTGATGGGACCGAACCTACAGGTCGTCGTCGGAGGGCTCGGGCTCGGCTACACGGCGCATGCGGTTCTTGAGTATGAAACCGTCGCATCGCTGATCGTCGTCGATGCCCTGGAGGCCGTGATCGACTGGCACCGCACGGGTCTTGTACCGCTTGGAGCGCAACTGACCTCCGATCCGCGATGCCGGCTGGTCCAAGGCGATTTTTTTGCCATGTCAGCCAGTGCGGCTGGCTTCGATCCCGCAACACCCGGCCGCAAGATCGACGCTGTGATCGTTGATATCGATCACGCCCCTGATGCACTACTCGATCCAGCGAACGCCTCATTCTACGAGGGACCCGGGCTTTCCTGCGTCGCCCGTCATATCGTACCAGGGGGCGTGTTCGCACTGTGGTCGAACGATGCGCCTGATCACGCTTTTGTCGACAGGCTCGCGCGGACCTTCGCAACGGCACGGGCCGAGGCCATCACGTTTCACAATCCGCTACAGGATCGCATCGTGACCCAGACCGTCTACATCGCACGCACCGCGCGCGAAGTCGAACCGGCTGCCGCATCTTGAGTGCGAACGACCCATGTCCGGTGTGCCGAACTGCAACGGCATTCCCATTCGCAGCACTAGCTGGCAAGACCTACCTGCAGTGCACCACCTGCCGCGCGACCTGGCTTAACCCAGACGAACGCCTCGATCGGAGCCGTGAATTCAACCACTACACGCTGCATCGCAACGATCCAGACGATCCGCGTTATCGAGCTTTTCTGTCCAAGCTCGCGACACCACTTCTGGACCGGCTCTCTCCCAGTTCCGAAGTTCTCGATTTTGGATGCGGACCCGGACCCGCCCTTGCCGCTATGATGCGCGAGGCCGGTCATCGCGTGGCGGTCTATGATCCGTTCTTTGCACCCGATGCTGCCGTGCTTACTCGCGCTTACGACGCAATCACCTGCAGCGAGGTTGCCGAGCACTTCCGCGATCCGGCAGGCGAATTCGATCGGATGGGCGCAATGCTGCGGCCGGGAGGCTGGCTTGCACTCATGACATGCTTCCAGACCGATGATGCGCGTTTCGCCGCTTGGCATTACCGGCTCGACCCGACCCATGTCGTCTTCTATCGGGAGGAGACGCTGCGTTTCGTTGCTCGTCAGCGCGGATGGTCATGCGAATGTCCCGCGAAGGACGTTGCCTTGATGCAGCGCCGGCCTGAAGCGACATTGGCGCATCCTCGGCACGGCTGATCCGGCTAGGAGCCCGTTGAACGCGCGCATGCAATGCATGTTGCAATCGAGGGATCGAATTCGAGCCGTTTCACAGCGATCGGCTCACCACACGAGAGGCACTCACCATATGTGCCGTCCTTGATCCGAAGACGTGCGGCCGCAATGCGCTAGCCAATCCACGGCACGGCGACGGTGAGCGTGAAGCCGTTCAGCATAAAAAGCAGCCCCATAATTCCGAGCAGGCCGCTGGCGGCAAGTATGACCGTGCCTTTGGTAATGATCGCCACGGAGGCCAGCACGATCGCGATCTGAATGAACGCTTCGCCGTAGTCAAAATAGGGATCCTGGCGCATCGCGCGGTCGCGCTCCACCTCCAGCGCTTTGCCGCGCACGAATAACTCGTCCAGGCCCTCACCGCTGGCCAGGTCCGACGTCAGTTTGGCATCCTGCGTCTTGTAGGCGGCAATCTTCTCCTTGATGGCGGCGCGGCCCTCCGCCGTCAGGTCGGGCTCGGCGAGAAGGCGCAGTTCCAGGTCGTCCACCTCCACACGCAAAATGTGCCGGCGCATGTTCTTGGCTTGAAAGAACGCCCAGGTGTTGGCGGCGGCGATGTTGTTCTGGGTGGCTTCCTTGGCGGCATTTCCTCCACCCATCGAGCATATCGCGAGCATGACGGCGAGGGTGGCGATGTAGACGCCGATCCACCTGTCGCGGTCGCCCGACGTCAACTCGGACGCTTTCTCGGCAATTTCATCCCAAGCCATTGTCGCGGCCCTCCGAGGTCACAAGCTCGGTGCGATCGATGATGCGGCCAAGCTTATCGAGCTGATAAACGATAGGTGCGCCCGTCGCCAGTTCGCGCGCGATGATTTCCTCGCCCGTCAGCCCTTCGAGCTTCATGATGAGCGCCCGCAGCGAATTGCCGTGGGCAGCAACAATGACGCGCTCGCCCGCGGCGACCCTCGGCCAGATGTGGGCCTCGTAATAAGGAAGAACGCGACGGGCCGTATCCTTGAGGCTCTCGCCGCCGGGCGGGGGAATGTCGTAGCTGCGCCGCCACTGGGCAACTTTCTCCTCGCCGAAGCGCAGCTTAGCCTCGTCCTTGTCGAGACCGGACAATTGGCCGTAGTCGCGCTCGTTCAGGGCTTCGTCACGCTCGATCGGCACTGCGTTCTGGCCCATAATGTCGAGGATGATATCGAGTGTCTTCTGAGCACGTCGCAGGCGCGAGGTGAAGGCGCAATCAAACGTCAAGCCATGATCCTTGAGCACGCGCCCCGCCCAGCGCGCCTCGATGACGCCCTTCTCGGTGAGGTCGGGGTCGCGCCATCCCGTGAAGAGATTGAGGCGGTTCCACTCGCTCTGGCCGTGACGCACGAGTACGAGCGTCAACGGCGACTTGTCCCCCGGCTGGATATCCATCGCGTCCGACACGTGCCTCTTAAAGTCCCAGAACGTCGGCCATACTGAAAAGGCCCGGTCCCTTGCCGTGCCCCCAGCGTGCCGCCCGCACCGCGCCGCGCGCAAAGATGCCCCGATCAGTGGCATGATGGCGGATCGATAATTCCTCACCCTCACCGGCGAAAATGACCGTGTGGTCACCAACGACAGAACCGCCGCGCAGCGTAGCAAATCCAATGTCGCCACGCCGTCGCGGGCCGGTGTGTCCATCGCGCACGCGCACGGACGCCGACTTCAAGTCGACGCCGCGGCCGGAAGCAGCCGCGCGGCCGAGCAACAGCGCGGTTCCCGAAGGCGCGTCAACCTTGTGGCGGTGGTGCATTTCGACGATCTCAATGTCGAAATCAGGATCGAGAATCTCGGCCATGCGGCGCGTAAGCGCGGCGGCAAGGTTGACGCCAAGGCTCATGTTGCCGGATTTGACGATGGTCGCGCGCCGGGCCGCCATGGTGATCGATGCTTCTCCTGCTTCGTCGATCCCCGTCGTGCCGATGACATGGACGATGCCCGCCTCGGCGCATGCCTCACTCAGCGCCACAGTGGCAGCGGGCGTGGAGAAATCGATGACGGCATCCGACTGAGCAACAATTGCGGAAGCGTCTCCCGAAAGGGGAATGCCGATGGGTCCGATGCCGGCAAGAGAACCCAGATCCTGTCCAACCGCGGGGCTGTCACCGGCCTCCACGCCGCCGCTCAGGACAAGTCCTTCGCTGGACAGCACGGCGCGCACCAGTTCGCGCCCCATGCGCCCGGCGGCTCCCATGATGGCGATCCTGATGTCTGGCACGCGCAGGCCTCCTGGAGGGGGATGGCGGGGGTATAGCAACCCGGCAGCCCGTCGGGAAGTGCGGCACACTCCCCGTCCCCGGTCTCCTCACGCGGGTACCGCAATCAGCCCTTCTTGGCCTTCGCCGCCCGATCGATCCCTTCCAGGATCAGCCGCTTGGCCTCAGCCGCATCACCCCAATGGTCGATTTTCACCCACTTGCCCGGCTCCAGATCCTTGTAATGGGCGAAGAAATGCTCGATCTGATCGGTTGTTATGCTGGGCAGATCCGAATAATTAGCGACCGAGTTGTAGCGCTTGGTGAGCTTGGCGCTCGGCACAGCGATGAGCTTTTCATCACCGCCCCCGTCGTCCTCCATGACGAGCACGCCAATGGGCCGGCAGTTAATGACGGCGCCGGGAAAGATCGCACGCGTGTTGCAGACAAGGACGTCGACGGGGTCGCCGTCAGCGGACAGCGTATGGGGAACAAAGCCGTAATTCCCAGGATAGCGCATCGGGGTGTAGAGGAAGCGATCGACCATGAGAGCACCCGACGCCTTGTCCATCTCGTATTTGATGGGCTCGCCCCCGACGGGCACCTCAATGATGACGTTAATGTCCTCGGGCGGATTGTTGCCGACGGCCAGTGCATCCATACGCATGGTTTTGACCTGCTCCCACTTCGATATCCAGTTCCAATGAACCCTAGCGCCCGGAGCGCCAAATTCCTACCGTGCGATAGTCGGAAGATGACCCCGGTCAGATACAGCGCCCTCCATCCACCTCGATTGCCGTGCCAGTGATGAAGGATGAGGCGGGATCGGCGAGAAACACGGCGGCATTGGCGATGTCGGAGGGACGCGAGAACCGCCCCAGCGGGATGCCGGCGGTAAACTTCGCACGGTTTTGCGGCGTGTCCGCCATGCCCATGAAGTTCTCGATCATCCCGGTCTCCCCGATCACCGGGTTGATCGCATTGACCCTGATGTTGCGGGGGGCGAGCTCGGCCGCCATCGACTTCATCAGGGTGAGGGCTGCTCCCTTAGTTCCATTATACCAGGTCAGCCCCGGACGCGGCCTGATGCCAGCCGTCGACGCCGTAATGATGATAGATCCACCCCCGCGCGCGTCCAGGTGGGGCACGGTGGCCAAGGTCGTCAAATAAATGGATTTGACGTTGACCTCGTAGATGCGGTCGAACTCGGCTTCGGAAACGGTCATGAGAGACTGATTGCGGTGTGTGATGCCGGCATTGTTCACGACAATATCCAATGCGCCGAAAACATCCACGCAAGCTTCAACCATCGCTTCGACGTCCGACTTCACCGAGACGTCGCACGTAAATGGGTAGGCCCGCTCCCCGAGTGCGTGCGCCACATCCCGTGCTCTTGCGGCGTCCTGGTCCGCAATCAGCACGCGCGCGCCCTCATGTACGAAGGCTTCTGCAATACCGCGGCCGAAACCGGAACCGGCACCAGTAACGATGGCGCTTAATCCCTCGAGCCTCATCGCACAACTGCCGCCTCTCCGGGACGCGACCGCGATTCCGCCTCGAGGCGGTAGGAACTGGCGAGATATGTTCCCAGAACTTTGATCTCGGTGGAGAAGAACGACAGCTCCTCGAGCGCAAGCTGTACGTTGCGCTCAGCGGGATGGCCTTCGATATCAGCGAAAAACATGGTCGCGTTGAAGGTGCCTTCCGTCTGGTAGCTCTCCAGCTTGGTCATGTTGACCCCATTGGTGGCGAAGCCCCCGAGCGCTTTGTAGAGCGCGGCCGGTACGTTGCGCACGCGAAACAGGAACGTTGTGATGACGCGGCCATCCTCGGGCTCGGCATCGTCGGGATCGGAAGCCAGAATGACGAAGCGGGTCGTATTGTGGACCTCGTCCTCGATGTCACTCTTAAGGATCGTCAGACCATAAATCTCGGCAGCGAGGCTGGAAGCGATGGCAGCACGCGTCAGATCATCGGACTCCGCCACCATTCGCGCGGAGCCAGCGGTATCCGCCTCCGGCAGCGGCGTCAGCCCCAGCTTGCGCAACGTATTGCGGCACTGCCCCAGCGCCTGCGTGTGGCTCATGACAGTGCGGACGGTCTGGAGCGTCGCGCCGGGCTTCGCCATCAGCTGGTGGCGCACGCGCAGAAAGTGCTCGCCCGTGATGTAAAGGCCGGCATCCGGCAGCAGATGATGAATGTCGGCAACGCGGCCGGCGACAGAATTCTCGATCGGGATCATGGCGCAGCCGGCCTCGCCGGACTTCACGGCGGCAAGGGCGTCCTCGAACGTGGGATAGGCGATGGGTTCGAAATCCGGAAACGCTTCCCGGCATGCCAGATGGGAATTGGCACCCGGTTCGCCCTGGTAGGCAATGCGCCGGTTATGGGGCGGGTGCTTGGAAATAGGCATCGCTTCAGGCTCGCTCATTCAGCGGATTATTTCGAGACAGCAAGGGAGAAATGGCGCGCCATGCAGCGAACTTGGCAGACATCACGTTGCCAAAAGCCGCCTGGCTCGATCGAGATCTTCGGGAGTATCGACACCCAACGGAACAGTGTCAACGATTGCAACATCAATCCGCATTCCGTCCTCGAGAGCCCGCAACTGCTCAAGCCTCTCCCGCACTTCCAGGGGCGAGGGCTTCAAAGCCACAAAGCGCTCCAGCGCCGTTCTTCGATAGGCATAGATACCGATATGATGATAGAGCGGTCCGTCTCCAAAAGGTGCCGGCGCCCGCGTAAAGTAAAGCGCCCGCAGCCGGCGGTCGCCGGCGACCGGGGTCCCGACGACCTTCACGACATTTGGATTGTTGCGCTCGTCCTCACTGCGGATCTCAGCTGCGATCGTGACGATGTCAGGTCCACGTTCCTTCAGTGGCGCCCGGCAGCTCTGAATAAGGCGCGGCTCGAGGGTCGGCAGATCGCCCTGCAGGTTGATGATGATCTCTGCGTCGGCATCAGGATCGATACGATTGAGCGCCTCGTAGATCCTGTCGGAGCCCGAAGCGTGGTCAGCGCGCGTCATGACGGCCTCTCCACCGGCGCTGCGGACGGCATCCTGGATGACCTCGCTATCGGTCGCCACGATGACACGGCCGACCTCCGCTGCCATCGCACGGCGCCAGACATGGACAATCATTGGCTCGCCATGAATATCGGCCATAGGCTTGTCGGGAAGCCTCGTCGCCTGCATGCGGGCTGGGATGATCACGAGAGTGCGGGGCATGTCAGAAAGTTCCGGATGTCGAGCCTACGGACCCTGATGATCGAGGTCACGGCGAGCCAAAGTGACAATCGGTCTCGCTTACGCGATGTAGACCAGCCGAATGTCGCGTTGCAAGGCGGCCCTGAAATCCTATAAATCTTCCCCAGCGAGAACACAGGGAATTTGAGGGCTGACTATGGACAGTTTCGAGCTCAGCAAGATCGCCGCGGCCGTGCTGGCTGCCCTCTTGCTCATTTTCGGCATGAAAGTCATCATCGACGCCCGCATGGCGCCGTATGGTGAAGAGCAGGTCGGCTATCGCTTGCCCACTGACACCACACCGGCCGCGACGGCCGAAGCACCGCCCGCGGCGGATGCGGACACAGTGGCTGCGGCTTCCGGCGCAGAACCCGCCGCCGCGGCCGCACCTGCTTCAACGGCGCCAGCGTCTGAAACCCCGGCAGCCGGGGCAGCTGCCCCCGCCGCTCCTCCAGCTCCAGCACCTGCTGCCGCGGGGGGCTCTGAAGCTCAGGCTGTGGTCGCCTTGCTGGCCAGCGCCAGCGCTGAGGACGGGGCGGTGACATTCCGACGCTGCGTCACCTGCCATACGAACAAGAAAGACGCCCCCAGCACCGTGGCGCCCAACCTTTGGAACGTGGTGGGCAGTCCGAAAGCCGGCCACGCCGATTTCGCCAGCAAGTATTCCGATGCCATGAAGGCCAAGGGCGGAGAGTGGTCCTACGAAAGCCTGGCGGAGTTCATTCGCAGCCCCCGGGGGTACATTCCCGGGACGAAAATGATCTTCCAGGGGATCAAGGACCCCGCCGAGATTGCAAATCTGATCGCTTACCTGAGGACGCTCGCGGATACGCCAGCGCCTCTGCCCAACTGATGCGGCAACCCAAATGATGATTGTCGGCCCGTCCTCGCACCCGCAGGGCGGGCCGCTTCGTTTGCAGGCGCATCATTAAGAAAAGTTAAGCGCTTCTCCACGGTGGCAGAAAAGGCGCGCATGGTAATGAGCATCGTTTGGCAGGCGCCGCGAACCATGCGGTCTGCCGGTCACTTTGGCTCAACGTGACGCGGAGGTCAGCACGCTGATGAACCCCATCTCGTCTCTTGCAGCACTGGCCGCCGCCGTGCTCCTCATCAGCAGCGCGAGTGTGGCCGGCGAGACCGGTGAGACTGGAACGCCGAAACGGGTCAGCGCGATATCGCTGATGGGCGAACCCAAGATGCCCGAGGGCTTCCAGCATTTCGACTGGGTAAATCCCGACGCACCCAAGGGCGGCACACTGCGGCTCACCGCGAACGGAACGTTCGACAACCTCAATCCGTTCACGGTACGCGGTCAGTCAGCAGCGGGACTTGGCAACATTTTCGACACGCTGATGTTTTCCTCACCCGATGAGCCGGGCACGGAATACGGCCTGATTGCGGCATGGACCTCGCACCCCGATGACTACTCGTCTGTGACCTTCGGGCTGAGGCCTGAGGCGCGCTTTCACGACGGCCAGCCCGTCACACCCGACGACGTGATCTTCAGCTTAGAGGAAATGAAAAAGAGCGATCCGCGGCTCGGCTTTTACTACAAGAACGTCGTGAAGGCGGAAAAGACCGGCGAGCATGAGGTCACCTTCACCTTTGATACCAAGGGCAACCGCGAGCTGCCGTTGATCGTCGGCCAGCTCTTCGTGGTGCCAAAGCACTACTGGCAAGGCAAGGACGCCAAGGGTGACGCGCGCGACCTCGCCAAAACGACGATGGAGCCGCCCCTTGGCTCAGGGCCCTATAAGATCAAGACCGTCGAAGGTGGGCGCCGTATCGTCTATGAGCGCATCAAGGACTGGTGGGCGAAAGACCTGCCTGTCTCGCGCGGCATGTATAACTTCGACGAGATCTCCTACAACTACTTCCGTGATCGCACACCCGCGTTCGAGGCGTTCAAGGCCGGCACAGCCGATTACTGGACCGAGAACGTCGCAGCTGCCTGGTCGACGCAGTATGACTTTCCCGCAGTGAGAAACGGTCACGTGACGAAGGAAGCCCTTCCGCACAAGCGCGTCGCCTCCATGCAGGCATTCGCATTCAACCTGAGGCGCAAACCCTTCGACGACATCCGCGTACGGCGTGCCTTCACGCTCGCCTTCAATTTCGAGGCGCTCAATCGCTCTATCTTTTACGGGCAGTACGTGCGTGCCCAGAGCTACTTCGGAAACTCAGAGCTGGCTGCGACAGGTCTGCCTGAGGGTCGCGAATTGGAGATCCTGAGCGAGATCAAGGATCAGCTGCCGCCCGAGGTGTTCACGACACCCTGGACGAGCCCGGCCAACGACAACGATCAGGATTTCCGCACCAACATGCGCGAGGCGACGCGGCTTCTCGACGAAGCAGGTTGGAAAGTCGATCGCGGTCAGCGCAAGAATGCCGATGGCGAGGTCTTGAAGGTCGAGTTCCTGCTGGTTCAGCCTGATTTCGAGCGCGTGGTTCTGCCCTACGTAGAGAATCTGAAGCGACTTGGGATCCAGGCGACCGCTCGCGTCGTCGACAGCTCGCAATACAAGCGCCGCGAGGACGCCCGCGACTTCGATGTCATCATCGAGGGCTTCGGGCAGTCCCACTCGCCCGGCAACGAGCAGCGTGACTACTGGGGCTCCGAATCCGCTGATCGCGAGGGCAGCCGCAATACCGCCGGTATCAAGAACCCCGCCATTGATAAGCTCATCGATAAGGTGGTGTTCGCCAAGGACCGTGAGGAACTCGTGGCCGCAACCCGCGCGCTTGACCGTGCGTTGCTGTGGAACCAGTACGTCGTCCCCCACTGGCACTATCCTTATGACCGCATCGCAGCCTGGAACATCTTCGGACGGCCGGACATGCTTCCCTCGCAGAACCCGGCTTTTCTGAATGCATGGTGGATCGATCCTGCCAAGGCCGACGCGGTGCGCGCCGCGCGGGGGCGGTGATCACCATGGCGGGCCAACATCGAGCTATGCCACGCGCGAGGCTGTCCCTTCTGCTTTCTGCAACGCTTGCGCTCTTCCCCGCGATTGCCTCCGGGGAAGAGCGTCACGGCCTGTCGATTTTCGGTGATCTGAAGTACCCCGCTGATTTCAAGCATTTCGACTATGTGAACCCGGATGCGCCAAAGGGCGGCAAGATTGCCCAGATCGGATCTGCGGGACGGCTGACCTTCGACAGCTTCAACGAATTCATTCTGAAAGGCGACCGGGCGCAAGGGCTCGAATTGCTCTACGATAGTCTCATGGTGCGTACTCACGACGAGCCAGACGCCGTTTATGGTCTCATTGCCCGCTCGGCAGAGATTGCGCCCGATGGACTATCGGTGACCTTCCGCCTCAGGCCGGAGGCAAAATTCGCAGACGGCAGCCCCGTCACAGCCGAGGATGCCGTCTTTTCCTTCGAAACGCTGAAATCGAAGGGCCATCCCTCGTTCCGGATCGTTTTACGTGATGTCGCATCAGCCGAGGCACTCGATCCCCACACCGTGCGCTATGCCTTCACCGGCGAACTTGTGCGCTCGCTACCGATCGAGGTGGCTCAGCTGCCCGTGCTGCCCAAGGCCTACTATCAGACACGGCCCTTCGAGGAGACGACCCTCGAACCGCCGCTGGGATCGGGCCCCTACCGAATCGCCGGGTTCAGCCAGGGCAAATTCGTACGCTACGAGCTGCGCCCCGACTACTGGGCCAAGGACCTGCCCGTCAACCGCGGCCGGTTTAATATCGCGGACATCCGCTACGACTACTTCCGCGACCGCACGCTGGAGCTGGAAGCCCTGTTCTCCGGCACGATCCAATTCCGCGAGGAGTTCACCTCCAAGGACTGGGCGACAGGCTACGACAAGCCGGTTGTCGAAAGCGGCCGCGTTGTCCGGCTCTCGCTCCCCGACGAGACGCCCTCAGGCGCCCAGGGCTTTTTTATCAACACGCGGCGCGACGCCCTGAAGGACATTCGCGTGCGCAAGGCTCTCGATCTCGCATTCGATTTCGAATGGAGCAACAAGAACCTGTTCTTCGGCCTCTACACACGCACCGCGAGTTTCTTTGAAAACTCCGACATGAAGGCCGAAGGTCCACCGTCCGCTGCAGAGCTCGCACTGCTGGAGCCTTACCGCGATCGCTTGGCGCCTGAAGTTTTTGCTGAACCCTACCGGCCACCCGTAACAGATAGCTCTGGTCTGCCGCGCGAGAACCTCAGGACTGCAGCAGGATTGCTGAAAGAGGCCGGTTGGACGGTCGACCCCCGCGACCGGCTTTTGAAGAACAGCCGCGGCGAGCGTCTGGCGCCGGAGATCCTCATTCACGAGTCGGGCTTCGAACGCATCATCGGGCCCTACATCAAAAACCTCAAGGCGATCGGCATCGACGCCAGCCTGAGGCGCGTCGATCCAGCCCAGTACGAGCAGCGCATGAAGTCTTTCGACTTCGACATCACGGTGCAACGCTATTCCCTGCGCCTCACGCCTGGGGTGGAGTTGAAGAACTTCTGGGGTTCGGATTCTGCCCGCACGGACGGCAGCTTCAATCTTGCCGGTATTGCCGATCCGGTGGTGGATGCGCTGGCGGAGAAGGTGATGGCAGCCAAATCGCGCGAGGAACTCGTCACCGCCACACGCGCGCTCGACCGTGTCCTGCGCGCGGGGCACTACTGGGTGCCACACTGGTACAAGGCCGCCCATCACCTGGCCTACTGGGATCGCTATTCGCGGCCCGCGGTTAAGCCCAAATATGACCGCGGAGCGCTGGCAACATGGTGGTATGACGAAGCGAAAGCTGCAACAGTGAAGGCCGATTGACGGGGACCACCACACGCCATGGCTGCCTATCTCATCAAGCGGATCCTACTGATCTTCCCGACATTGTTCGGGATCATGCTCATCAGCTTCATCATCATCCAGTTCGCGCCGGGCGGTCCCGTGGAGCGGGTGATCGCGCAGCTGACCGGCAGCGGCGTGGGGGCGACCGACCGTTTCGGCGGTGGAGGCGGAGAATTGACGTCCGGCGGCGGGGCTGCAACCCAATCCGGGCAAATGGGATCAGAGGGCGCCAGTTCGTCCTACCGCGGCGCACAGGGCCTGGACCCGGAATTCATCAAGAGTCTTGAGAAGCAGTTCGGCTTCGACAAGCCCGCGCATGAGCGCTTCTTTCTCATGATGGGCAACTACCTGACCTTCAACTTCGGCCAGAGCTATTTCCGCGACGTCTCAGTAATCGACCTTATCAAGGAGAAGCTGCCGGTCTCCATTTCGCTCGGTCTGTGGATGACGCTGCTGACCTATCTGATCTCTATTCCGCTTGGCATCCGCAAGGCGGTGCGCGACGGCGAGCGATTCGATACCTGGACGAGTACGGCACTCGTCATCGGATACGCCCTGCCGGGATTCCTGGTCGCGGTGCTGCTGCTCGTCGTGTTTGCAGGGTCTTCTTTTTTCCAGTGGTTCCCGTCACGCGGGCTTTATTCCGACAACTGGGACGAGTTGTCGATGCTAGGCAAGGTCGTCGACTACTTCTGGCATCTGGCACTGCCGCTGACCGCGCTCGCACTCGGCACCTTCACGACCATGACGTTTCTGACCAAGAACTCCTTCCTCGACGAGATCCGCAAGCAATACGTCATCACCGCGCGCGCCAAAGGCCTCACCCAGCGTGAGGTGCTTTATGGCCACGTATTCCGCAACGCCATGTTGATCATCATCGCAGGGTTTCCCGCCACCTTCGTCGGCGCTTTCTTCTCCGGCTCGCTTCTGATCGAAACGATCTTTTCTCTCGACGGTCTGGGCTTGCTCGGATTCGAATCCGTCATCAATCGCGATTACCCGGTGGTGTTTGCAACACTCTTCATTTTTTCGCTGCTCGGACTGTTCATGAACCTGCTGTCCGACTTCATCTACACGCTCGTCGATCCGCGCATCGACTTCGAGAGCCGGGAGGTCTGAGCATGGACGCCCGCAATCCGGCCGTGAGACGTCCGCGCCGCAAGAGCCCGCTCGCCCGGTTCAATCGCTGGCGCGAGCG
>CAZZPH010000005.1:0-3077 GCA_964655725.1 uncultured Hyphomicrobium sp. | reverse complement strand
CGCGCATCGACTTTGAGAGCCGTGAGGTGTGAGCCCGTGACCTCGCTCGATGCCGAACTCACAACGCGCAAGACACCAGCACCGTCGTTCGCTGGACGGCTGGCGTTCTGGCGCGGCGTGGAGCTCTCCCCGCTCAATCGGCGCCGCTGGGAGAACTTCAAAGCCAATCGCCGCGGCTACTGGAGTTTGTGGATCTTCGGTATCTTGTTCGTTATCTCGCTCTTTGCAGAGTTCGTCGCTAACGACCGCCCGATTCTGATGCGCTACAAGGGCGAGTTTCTGGCGCCGGTGTTCGTAGACTATCCAGAGGAGAAGTTCGGCGGGTTTCTAGCGGTCACGGACTATCGCGACCCGATGATCCTCCAGGAGATTGAGGAGAACGGCTGGGCCATCTGGCCGCCGATCGCCTATTCATACGACACCATCAACAAGGACTATCCGACCCGTGCGCGCGCTGACGGGACATGCTCGGACGTCAAGGACGGCATCGAGAACCCGAGCGGCATAGGTTTCCCTGCGCCACCTCAGTGGGCCTCGGACCGGCCCCTATGCCCCGCGCCGGCGGATCAGCTCGCGCGTTACAATGCGCTCGGGAACACCAACTGGCTCGGCCTCGACGACCAGGGCCGCGATGTGCTGGCGCGTATGATCTACGGCTTTCGCATCTCGATCATCTTCGGGCTGGTTCTGACCATCCTCGCCTCCCTCATCGGTATTGCGGCCGGCGCAGTGCAAGGCTACTTCGGCGGGCGCGTCGATCTCATTTTCCAGCGCTTCCTGGAGATCTGGTCATCGATTCCCGAACTCTATGTGCTGCTGATCATTTCCTCGGTGCTGATCCCCGGCTTCTGGACCCTGCTGCTGGTGCTGCTTGCATTCCAGTGGACGTCGCTCGTTGGCATCGTGCGGGCGGAATTTCTGCGGGGCCGCAATTTCGAGTACATCCGCGCCGCCCGCGCTCTCGGGCTCAGTGACGTCACCATCATGCGCAAGCACCTGTTGCCCAACGCGATGGTGGCCACCCTGACCTTCCTGCCCTTCCGTCTGTCGGGCTCCGTTGCACTTCTGACGGCACTCGACTTCCTGGGACTTGGCCTGCCGCCCGGCTCGCCGTCGCTCGGAGAACTGCTGCTCCAGGGTAAAAAGTACCTCGACGCCCCCTGGCTCGGCCTGTCCGGCTTCGTCCTGATCGCGCTGATGCTGTCACTGCTCATCTTCATCGGTGAAGCCGTGCGCGATGCACTCGACCCCAAGAAGACCTTCCGGTGAGGATGAGCCGATGACAGACAGCCCATTCCTCATCGACGTCGACAACCTTCACGTCTCATTCCGCTCGGGCAATACGGATATGCTCGCCGTCAAGGGCGTGAGCTTCCGGATCGGGCGTGGCGAGACCGTCGCGCTCGTGGGAGAATCGGGGTCGGGGAAGAGCGTGTCGGCCTTGTCCATTCTGAAACTGCTGCCCTACCCCGCGGCCTCCCATCCGGCGGGCCGCATTCTGTTTGAGGGCTCCGACGTTCTTCAATCGAGCGAAGAGGAGATGCAGAAGGTGCGTGGCAACCGCATCTCCATCATCTTTCAGGAGCCGATGACATCGCTCAATCCGCTCCATACGATTGAGAAACAAGTGGGCGAGATTCTGCGCGTGCATCGCGGTCTCGACGAGGTGGCCGTGCGGCGGCGCGTGGTCGAACTTCTCGCCAAGGTTGGAATCCGCGACCCGGAGAAGCGCCTTGCGGACTATCCCCATCAACTGTCCGGCGGCCAGCGCCAGCGCGTCATGATCGCGATGGCGTTGGCGAACGAACCCGATCTGTTGATCGCGGACGAGCCGACGACCGCCCTTGATGTCACCATTCAGGCACAGATCCTGGAACTTCTGACCGAACTCAAGGCGGAGTTCGGGCTTTCGATGCTGCTGATCACCCACGACCTTGGGATCGTGCGCCGCATGGCGGACCGCGTGTACGTGATGCGCGAAGGCGAGATCGTGGAGGAGGGCGATGCGGACGAGCTGTTCGCGAACCCGCAGCATCCCTACACCCGCCACCTGATCGCCGCCGAGCCGAAGGGGACCGCGCCTCAGGCAGATGCAGATGCCGCCGAGGTGCTCACAACAGACGACTTGAAAGTGTGGTTTCCTGTCCGCCGCGGGCTGCTTCGCCGTACGGTCGATCATATCAAGGCCGTCGACGGAGTATCGTTGCGGCTGCGCGAAGGCGACACACTTGGAGTGGTCGGGGAATCCGGATCGGGCAAGACGACGCTCGGGCTTGCGCTCCTGCGTCTCGTCTCCTCGGAGGGCCCCATCGTCTATCGCGGGCAGCGGATCGACGGCTTCGACTCACGCCAGATGCGGCCACTCAGGCGCGAAATGCAGGTCGTGTTCCAGGATCCCTACGGGTCACTCTCGCCGCGGCTGTCCGTCGCCCAGATCATCGAGGAGGGGCTCTTAATTCAGCGCCCCGACATGACCTATGACCAGCGGCGCGAGCGGGTACGCCATGCGCTCGGCGAGGTGGGGCTCGACCCCGATACACTCGACCGCTATCCGCACGAGTTCTCCGGTGGCCAGCGCCAGCGCATCGCGATCGCGCGCGCGATGGTGCTGGAGCCGCGCTTCGTCATGCTGGACGAGCCAACAAGCGCCCTCGACATGAGTGTCCAGGCTCAGATCGTCGATCTGTTACGCGATTTGCAACGCAAGCATGGCCTCGCCTATCTCTTCATCAGCCACGATCTGAAAGTGGTGCGCGCCCTATGTAACGACGTGATCGTCATGAAAAACGGCAAGGTCGTCGAGAAGGGGTCGGCGGAGGAGATCTTTACCGCGCCGAAGGAGGATTACACCCGGGCGCTGCTGGCAGCCGCATTCGACCTTAAGGTCGCCCACCGCACCGCCACGGCGGTCTGATCAGCACTTGAGACCCAATTGGACAGGCTCTGCAAACCGTTCTGAGAACCCGCGCTTGATTTCGCGCCGTTCCAGGGCATTGTGCGCCTGAGCCCTCACGCGATTCCTTAACGAAAGTCCGCAGATCAGCATGGCCGGCGCCCTGACCAACCTCTTCCGTCTG
>CAZZPH010000004.1:20166-28223 GCA_964655725.1 uncultured Hyphomicrobium sp. | reverse complement strand
TCCTCGAGGATAAAATCCATACTTCGAGTCGGACCAGTTCGAGGGGGGAGGATCATGCCGTCTTGTGCGCCAGCCCGATTCAGGTGAGCGGGCCGGCGCAGGTTCGCGTGAATGGTGCACTCGGCCGCCTCAAACATCAAGAATTCGACGGACGGAAGCGCTGACCGCCTGAGGCGCTCAAAACGCAGGCAGTCGACCGGGCATCCATGCCCACGATCGCACGAGCGCGCGAACCTGCGAACTTTGTCGCCTTGGTCAGGCCTGCGACGTCGTCCACTTCGGCACGGCGTTGCGAGAAAAGTCGCGCCGGCGCATCAATCATCTTAATCCGCATCAGCCCGTCCTTTGCGATGTCACGCCCGATTGGATCGGCCGCCAGCCCACTTCACCATCACCTTCACGACGGACACGCGTGCGCCAGTGGACGTCCTGCACGCCGCTTAGGCGGCGCGCACAAGAAAGCGGCAGTCTAACAAGGCCGGGATCAAAAAATGCCCATATTACTTGATGTTTCGTGCTTGGCACGCGCCCTGCAATGACACCACCCATAACGCCTCTAGGGTTCCGGCCCGTGCATGAGCGCACGCGCGACTGGTCCGAGAGAGGCTCTCCCGTCCTTGCATAGCGAGGGCGGAGCCACGGAGGGATAAAAGCCCGGGAGACCTGTGCCGCGAGAGGCTTCGGCTTTTCTGACGGAGGGGCTCCTGTTGCGTGTTCCCGCTCGTCTGATCCTTCCGGAACCTTGCGGCATCCAACACGAGTGTGGGTGACCCATGGAGAAGATCATGACAAGCCGGAAGACACGAACGTTCATTTCAGGTCTGGTCGCGCTTAGCGCGTGTCTCTTGCCGGTCTCAGGCGCGATTGCTGCCGAGAAGAAGGAATTTAATTTCTGTTGGACCATTTATGCCGGCTGGATGCCGTGGGGTTACGCGGAAGAGACGGGCATCATCAAGAAGTGGGCCGACAAGTACGGCATCACCATCAACGTCACTCAGGTCGGTGATTACGTTGAGTGCATCAACCAGTATACGGCTGGCAAATTTGACGCCGCGACATCCACCACGATGGACGCACTTGCAATTCCATCGGTCGGCGGCGTCGACACAACTGTCTTGATCGCCGGCGACTATTCGAACGGCAACGATGGCGTCATTCTTAAGGGCACGACCAAGCTTGAGGATATCAAGGGCCAGCAGGTCAATCTGCTCGAGTTGTCGGTCTCGCACTACTTGCTGGCGCGTGCGCTCTCGACGGTAGGGCTGAGCGAGCAGGATATTACAATCGTCAACACGACGGATGCCGATTGGATATCGGCTTACAAGACGGGGAATGTCACTGCGATTGTGGCCTGGAATCCCGCGCTTGCGATCATTGACGCCGAGGACGGCGCCAACCTCGTCTTCGACTCATCAAAACTGCCCGGAGAGATCGTTGATGCAGTCATCACAAACACCGCCATGCTTAAGGATAATCCCGCCTTTGGTAAGGCCATGACGGGAGCATGGTTTGAGGTGGTGGGCGTGATGATGAAAGGCGATGACGCAGCCAATGCAGCGCTCGAAAGCATGGCCAAAGCTTCCGGCACGGACCTCGCCGGTTTCGAAGCTCAGATCAAGACGACGAAGCTCTTCGTAACGCCGGCCGAAGCCTACGCCTTCATCACCGACCCTGAGGCGAAGCCGAAGTTCGACTACGTACGCAGCTTCTCGTTCGAAAAGGGCCTCTACGGCAAAGATGCCAAGAGTGTCGACGATATCGGAATTGCGTTTCCTGATGGCACGGTGTTGGGCTCCAAGGACAACGTCAAACTCCGCTTCGACGCAACCTTCAAGAAAATGGCCGCCGACGGCGAACTCTAACGCCTCCCGGGAAGCTGTGCCGTTGCAGTGACGGCACGGCGATACACCACACATAGTATCATCACAATAGCCGAGGTGGACGGTGCCATCCAACTTCACGCGCTTGCCGGTGATCGATGTCTCGGGTCTCTTCTCGATGTCCCTGGCCGACCGTCTGGTCGTTGCCAGGGCCATCGGGGATGCTTCGCGAGATTCCGGCTTCTTCTACGTCAGCGGGCACAACATTCCGCTCGACCTGCAGCGGGATCTTCTTTCTGTCTCGAAGGATTTCTTTGCGAGGCCGCTTGACGACAAGATGCGCTACTACATCGGGCAGTCACGCAACCACACGGGCTACGTCCCGCAAGGTGAGGAGGCCTTCTACGGCCAGAAGCCCGACCGGAAGGAGGCCTTCGACATCAGCGTCGATGTGGATCCCGACGACCCTGAGGTGCGGGCCGGATCGACTCCGATGATCGGGCCCGTGCAGTGGCCCGACGATGCTGCGTTCCGCACGATTGCGGGAACGTACTATAAAGAGATCACGGCGCTGGCGAGGCGTCTGTTTGCGGGGTTCGCGCTCGCGCTCGACCTTCCAGAGGACTGGTTCACGCCGTATCTCCGACGGCCGCCAAGTCAGCTCCGGCTCATTCACTATCCTTTTTCTGCCGATGCACCCGTCGATACACCCGGCATCGGTGCCCACACCGACTACGAGTGTTTCACCATCCTGCTGCCGACAGCTCCTGGCCTTGAGGTCATGAACGGCGCCGGAGAATGGATCGACGCTCCGCCGATTGAAAACGCCTTTGTCATCAATATTGGCGACTTGCTCGAGGCGTGGTCGAACGGAACGTTCGTCGCCACCTCGCATCGCGTGCGCAAAGTGCAAGAAGAACGTTACTCGTTCCCCTACTTCGCCACCTGCGACTACCACACTGTCGTTGCGCCGCTGCCCCAGTTTATCACGCCGGAGAGCCCAGCCAAGCACGCGCCGATCGTCTCAGGGGATCACCTGCTTGCCCAAACGGCACAGACATTCCGCTACCTCAAGGAGAAAGTCGAAGCGGGCACATTCACACTCCCGGAGAATTCGCGTGCCCTGTCCAGCTTCGGACAGGAAGCCAGAAACCGCAAGGCGGGGTGAGCAGTATCGTGACGAAGACGTTCTCCTCACTCGACGAAATTGCACATCGCTTCGGTAACCGGAGTGCTCAGAGCGTGCCCGACTGGTCGCTGGGCACCGTGCGCCGCAGGTCCATCACGTTCGCGACAGGTGCCGAAGACGATCGAACGTTCGTTGTGTGGGTGCAAGCACACGCGATGACAGGCGATCTGCGCATTCACCCCGCGCGACCCGCACTACAGGCAGCCGATCGGCTTGAAGACCTCGACCGGCAGGACTTGGCTCTGCTGGCGAGTGTCGAAGGCGGGACTGCAACAACGTCTTGGCGGGACGGCGCAATGTCCTGGCATGGCTGGATCGGCTTTCAGCCCTACGACAAGTATCCAGAGCCCGGCCTCTTGAGGCGCATCGGGCCCTGCATGACGGAGTTCGCGCCGTCAGGAATCTATGTCGAAGATTGGCGATACCAGGAGAGCAGGCCGGGTCCACTGCTGGGCTTCCAGCTTGTGTCCGAGACAACTGCGCGCGGAGAGACATATCGGCGTAACGGCGGACTCGTTCGCGCCGGAGATCACGCTGTGCTTGCGCTGGCACGACGCCAGGAGCTGCCCGCGGGAACGAAGGCGCAGGATTTTGTCGCCACCGCAAAAGATCCAGTCGCAGCGCTGCTGCAGGTTTTCGACTGTTCGGTGGACTACATCGCCTCAGACGGCACAACGTTTCGCATCACGCAGTCCACCGATCCGCGAAGGATCGGGCGGGCGTGTTCCGTCTTTGAACGGCTGACGTGCGGCTCCGATCCCGGACACGTCATCGAACATGTCTGCGGCGACACACACATCGTTTCGCGGTTGTGGAAAATCGACAGCATCACGCCGCATCGCGAGTTCCCGACAGCGACCTTTGTTTCTGCAGATACCCTCGCATGGCTCGGGCGCGAGTCCGACACGCTCTTAGCTCCCCTGCAGGACCCGGAGAGGAGAGCGGCGCTATGCGCATAATCAATCGCCATCCATCGCGCGGGCTCTCTATTCTCCTCGCGGCCTTGCCTTTCATCGCTGTGTTCGTTGTCTACAGTCTCGGGAGCCACGCGCGCCTGGCCGAAAATCCGGCTGACAAGATCCTGCCTTCGCTCACACAGATGGCCGCCACGATCTACGACTATGCGTTCGTTGCCGACAAGAGAACGGGGCAATACCTGTTCTGGTCAGATACGGCGATCAGTTTATGGCGATTGGGACTTGGGCTCGGCGTTGCCGTTCTGATCGCGCTGGTGCTTGGCGTTCCAGCCGGATTCATTCCATGGATGCGCGCGCTCATTCAACCCTTCGTATCGGCGTTCTCTCTCATACCGCCGATCACGATACTCCCCATCCTATTCATCCTCGTCGGTCTCGACGAGATGTCCAAGATCGCGCTGATCGTGATGGGAACTGCACCTGTCATGCTGCGTGCGGTTGCGCTTGGCGTCGAGGAAATTCCAAGAGAACTGATCGTCAAGGCGCAGACCCTGGGAGCCTCTACCTGGCAAATGATCACCCGCGTGGTGTTGCCTCAGGTGCTCCCCAGGCTCATTACCGCTCTGCGATTTGCCCTCATTCCTGGCTGGATATTCCTGGTTTCGGCTGAGGCGATCGCTGCGACGAGCGGGCTGGGCTACCGCATCTTCCTCGTGCGCCGATTCCTCTCGATGGATGTGATCTTGCCCTATGTCGCGTGGATCACCTTGCTCGCATGGACGATGGACATCCTGCTTGGCGCGCTCCAGCGCAAGGCATTCCCCTGGCATCAGCCGGAGCGACCGGCATGAGCGAGATCGTCTTCGACAAGGTCTGGAAAGAGTATGGAAATTCAATCGTGCTCGAGCAGATCAGCATCGAGATCAAGCCGCGATCATTTGTGGCGCTCGTCGGGCCGTCGGGATGTGGCAAGACCACCTTCTTACGCATGCTCCTGGGTGAGGAGCGTCCGACGCGTGGCCAGATACTCATCGACGGCACACCCTTGACGCCCGAGCCAGGCGCTGATCGCGGTGTCGTCTTCCAACGCTACTCGGTATTTCCGCATCTCACAGTTCTCGGCAACGTCGTAATTGGGCGGGAATTCTCCAAGTCCCGGCTTCTTGGCCGATTGTTCGGCGCGGAGCGCCGCGCAGCAGAGACTGAAGCCAAGGAGCTTCTTGCAAGCGTCGGATTGTCCGAGCATGCAGAGAAATATCCAGCCGCGCTGTCGGGGGGAATGCAGCAGCGCTTAGCGCTTGCGCAGGCATTGTTCGTTAAGC
Organism: uncultured Hyphomicrobium sp.; assembly: GCA_964655725.1. Classification (GTDB taxonomy): domain Bacteria; phylum Pseudomonadota; class Alphaproteobacteria; order Rhizobiales; family Hyphomicrobiaceae; genus JAGVSR01. Next base: position 22,975 of record CAZZPH010000004.1, on the reverse strand, counting down.
CGAGAATCCTGCTTCTCGATGAGCCGTTCGGTGCTCTGGACCCCGGCATTCGCGGCGACATCCATGCGTTGATGCTTGACCTTTGGCACAAGACAGAACTCACCGTCGTGATGGTAACCCACGATCTTTCCGAAGCCTTCCGGCTTGGCACACGTGTTGTCGCACTCGATCGAAAGCGGAAGCTGCCCGAGGAAGTCCACCGCTACGGCTCCCAGATTCTGCAAGACATCGATGTTTGGCCGAGGAAGTCGGCGCGCCATCTGAATGGGGCTGTCGACGTTCCGCTGTCCCCGCCTGTCATTCAAGCCAATCCGCAAGGTTAGCAGTTCGTGATCCGGCGAGGACGGCCTCGTCGCGTGCAGCATATCCGGGACGGCTCGGACAGTTGGAATTCCGGCTCGCCGGAGCCAAGGAGATGATCGATGAACACCGCGATTTACAGCGACACGTTGCCGGGTGGCAAACACTGGTCGCTTCTCATGCGGCGTAATGTTCGCCTGCGCCTGACGGACATTGAAGGCGGGGCCAATGTCGGGATGCTGTTCTACAATCCGTCCAACCCCCTTGAGCGCTATAACGCGCCCGACACCTTGAAATGCCAGCACACCTTCAAGCTGGGCAAGGGCCATTGCCTCTACTCCGACATGGGGCGCATCTTCTGCTCTATCGTAGAGGACACGTTGGGCTGGCACGACACCGTTGCCGGGAACACAACGCGCGAGATGGTATCGCGCCGGTGGGGTGAGACGAGCTTTCAGAAGCACCGCAACAGCTGGCAGCAAAACGGCCACGACAGTTTTCTGGTCGAAGCCGCCAAGTACGGCCTTGGCAGGCGCGATCTCGCGTCGAACGTCAATTGGTTCAGCAAGGTGGCCGTCGCGGAGGATGGCCGGCTGAGCTTTGATGCTTCGGCGGCGCGCGCGGGTGCCCATATTGAATTGCGATTCGAGATGGACACGCTCGTTCTTCTGCACACCTGTCCTCATCCCCTCAATCCTGCTTCAACCTACCCCAGCAAACCGATCCGCTACGAATTTGTTGAAGGACCAGCCGCCGGCGCCGGCGATGCTTGCCGGCTCTCAGCGCAGGAGAATGGCCGCGGCTTCGAAAATAACCGGCTGTTTCACGCCGGATGTTGCTGAGGGGCGGCGATGATCAGAGAAAGTCATCTGCGTCCAGAACGGGCCGCATACCGCAAGGTCATTCAGGCTGGCGACTACTGGTTGCATTCAATCAGCACAGGGCAGACCCTCCGCATTCTTGATCTGGCGGGCAATCAGGCTGCAGACACACTGTTCTTCAATGCGGACGACCCATCCGAACGCTATTCGGCCTCCGATACCATCCGCGAGCAGGGCAATGTCTTTCTCACGTCAGGCACGGTTCTGCTGTCTGATCTCTGCCGGCCAATGCTCACGATCACTGCCGATACGGTCGGTCGCCACGACACTCTGGGCGGGGCCTGCGCCACCGAAAGCAATACGGTGCGCTACGCCCTCGACAAGAAGTCGATGCACGCCTGCCGCGACAGCTATCTGCTTGCGATCGCTGAGAACGATGATCTTGGGCTGACAAAGCGCGACATTGCTCACAACATCAATTTCTTCATGAACGTGCCGGTTACCTCCGAAGGCGGGCTGACGTTCGCCGATGGCCTCTCCGCGCCTGGCAAATACGTTGAAATGCGCGCTGAGATGAATGTCATCGCACTGATTTCGAACTGCCCGCAGCTCAACAACCCCTGCAACGCCTACGACCCGACACCCATTGAGGTGTTGATCTGGAGCGAGGGGGCTTGATCGACATGTTCTCGAAGGTTCTTATCGCCAATCGCGGCGCCATCGCGTGCCGGATCATCCGAACGCTTGATCGCATGGGCGTGGCGAGCGTCGCCGTCTACTCCGAGGCCGACCGGCACGCGCTCCATGTGATCAGAGCAACCGATGCGGTGGCGATCGGCCCGGCGCCGGTCGCTCAGAGCTACTTGAAGGCTGACGCGATCATCGCAGCGGCCATTCAAACTGGCGCAGAAGCCATTCATCCCGGTTATGGCTTCCTGTCTGAGAGCCCCGCCTTTGCAAACGCCTGCGAGAGCGCAGGCATCCGCTTCATTGGGCCGCGTTGCGAGCAGATGCGAGCCTTCGGCCTGAAACATGAAGCGCGCGCGCTGGCAGAAGAAGCCGGCGTGCCATTGGCGCCCGGGTCCGGCCTCATCAATGATCTCGATCACGCCGTGAAGGAAGCGCGCCGCATTGGCTACCCCGTGATGCTGAAGAGCACGGCCGGCGGCGGTGGTATCGGTCTGCAGCTTGTCGGATCAGAGAGTGAATTGGCACCGCTTTACGAACGCGTTCAGCGGCTGGCACGCAACAACTTCAAGGACGCCGGGCTTTTCCTTGAAAAGTACGTGGCGCGCGGCCGGCACATCGAAGTGCAGATTTTTGGCGACGGACGGGGACATGTTCTCGCGCTCGGTGAGCGCGATTGCTCCGCGCAGCGGCGAAATCAGAAGGTGATTGAGGAGACCCCGGCTCCGGGGCTGTCGGACGCAACCCGGACCAAGCTCTGGCAGACGGCCGTGCGGCTTGGCGAGGCTGTCAATTACGAGAACGCGGGAACGGTCGAATTTCTCTACGACGACGATGCTGACGCCTTCTACTTCCTGGAAGTCAACACGCGACTGCAGGTCGAGCATGGCGTCACCGAGGAGGTGACTGGGATCGATCTTGTCGAATGGATGGTGCGGCAGACGGCAGGCGAGCTTGATCTGCCGCACCAGGACCAGATCTCCCCCCAGGGTGCCGCAATC
>CAZZPH010000004.1:0-20156 GCA_964655725.1 uncultured Hyphomicrobium sp. | reverse complement strand
CGAGGATCCCGGACGCGACTTCCGCCCCAGTTCCGGCCTCCTCACGCATGTCGAATGGCCGGAGGACGCGCGCGTCGAGACCTGGGTCGAAGCGGGCACCGAGGTCTCGCCATACTACGATCCCATGCTCGCAAAAATCATCATCAAGGGGGATTCTCGGGCCGAAGCTCTCACGAAGCTCCAAGCCAGCCTTGAGGCAACATCGATTGGTGGGCTCGAGAGCAACCTCGACTATCTCCGGCAGGTGTGTGCGTGTGATGACTTCACGTCAGGTCAAATGCTGACCCGGACGCTGCAGGCCTTTCCGTATCAAGCCACGACTATTGAAGTTCTGAGCCCGGGCACGCAGACGACAATCCAGGATTGGCCGGGGCGCTGCGGCTATTGGGCCGTCGGCGTTCCCCCGTCAGGGCCGATGGACGCGCTTTCGTTCCGACTCGCCAACCGGATTGCGGGCAATCGCGAAGGCACTGCGGGGTTGGAAATCACCTTGTCCGGTCCAACGCTGCTGTTCAACGCGACAGCCGTGATCGTGCTTGCCGGCGCGACGCTCGATGCTGCACTCGATGGCGTACCGGTTCCCTATTACTGCCCTGTCACCGTCAAGTCCGGTCAGGTCTTGAAACTCGGCTCTGTTGCAGGCGCAGGCTCCCGGACCTATCTGGCCATTCGCGGCGGGCTCGATGTCCCGCAGTACCTCGGCAGCCGATCGACGTTCACGCTCGGCAAGTTCGGCGGGCACGGAGGCCGGGCACTTCTACCAGGTGACATGTTGCACATCGGCATGGAGGCTGTTGCGCCGCCGGCTTCAAACATCGACCCATCGCTTCACCCCTCAATCGGACACGCCTGGGAAATCGGCGTTCTCTGCGGGCCCCACGGTGCGCCTGACTTTTTTACGCCCGACGACATTGAAACGTTCTTCGCTTCGGATTGGCAGGTTCACTACAATTCCAATCGAACTGGCGTCCGGCTCATCGGCCCCAGGCCCAAATGGGCGCGCGCCGACGGCGGGGAAGCGGGACTGCATCCCAGCAATATCCACGACAACGCCTATGCCATCGGCGCCATCGACTTTACGGGAGACATGCCCGTGATCCTCGGCCCGGACGGTCCCTCACTTGGAGGATTCGTTTGTCCGGCGACAGTTGTTCAGGCGGAATTGTGGAAGTTGGGCCAGTTGCGTCCCGGCGACACAGTCCGTTTCAAGCGGCTGACTCGGGCCGAGGCTGAGGCACAACGATTAAAGCAAGTGGCCGAGATTGAAGCGCTTCACCACATCCCATCGCCCGAGCTGGCGTTACCCGACGATGAGAGATCGACGGATTGTATTGCCGGATGGCGGGATGCGGCGGGCAATCGGCCCCAGGTCGTCTACCGCCACGCGGGCGATGCCAACCTGCTCATCGAGTACGGGCCGATCGTGCTCGACTTAGCACTTCGGTTCCGCATTCACGCCCTGATGACCGAACTCAGCGCGCGAAAAGTTCCCGGCATCATCGATTTGACGCCCGGCATCCGCTCACTGCAGGTGCACTACGACGCCAGCATCCTCAAGCTGAGCGCCCTGCTCGGCATTCTGGCCGAGATCGAGGACAGCATCGGCGATCTGGATGACGTGACCGTGCCGTCCCGCATCGTGCATCTGCCCCTGTCCTGGGACGACGCAGCGGTTCAAAAGACCATCGACAAGTACATTCAGTCCGTACGCGCGGATGCGCCATGGTGCCCGTCCAATATCGAGTTCATCCGCCGCATCAATGGTCTCGATTCGATCGAGGACGTGAAGCGCATTGTTTTTGACGCGAGCTATCTCGTGCTTGGCCTCGGCGACGTCTACCTCGGAGCGCCCGTTGCAACGCCCGTCGACCCGCGGCATCGCCTGGTTACGACCAAATACAATCCGGCGCGAACTTGGACGCCTGATAACGTGGTCGGCATCGGCGGCGCCTACATGTGCATTTATGGTATGGAAGGTCCCGGCGGTTATCAGCTGTTCGGGCGCACTTGCCAAGTCTGGAATACGTATCGCACGACGCCCGTCTTCGAGCCTGGCATGCCGTGGCTCCTGCGATTCTTCGATCAGATCCGTTTCTACCCGGTAACGAGTGACGAACTCGCAGAGTTTCGCGACGGATTTTTGCAGGGCCGCGTCGCCATCACGGTTGAAAACACGACCTTCTCTTTCAAGGACTACCGAACGTTCATTGAAAAAAATGCCGACGATATTCGCCTCTTCAAGACGCGCCAACAGCACAGCTTCGAGGAGGAACGCGGACGCTGGCAGGCCTGCGATCAGGAGGGCAGTTCGGCCGACCCGCTCCCCGCGGAGGATAACACCCGCGACATTGAGCTGGCCCTGGGAACAACGGCTGTCCTCAGTCCGGTTCCCGGGAGCATCTGGAAAATCAACGTCGCGCCAGGGCAGCGTGTTTCGGCTGGTGACACCCTGGTCATCGTGGAATCCATGAAGATGGAGATGGCAGTTACCGCACTCGAAGCCGGTGTCGTGCGCGAAGTACGCTGCAGCGAGGGCCGTCCGGTCTCTCTGGGACAAACGCTCATCGTCTTGGCGCGTGACGCGCAGGAGGCCGCTGCGTGACACTCTCTCTCGACATCTCAGAACTTGCCAAGCACTACGCAGCCGGTGGCCGGCCCGAGGACGTCATTGCCGAGGTCTACCGGCGCATCCGGGCCGCGGACGATCCCGCGATCTGGATCAGCCTGGTTGCCGAAGCCGACGCAATGTCGCGCGCTGCCGCTGCACCGAAGGGTCCGCTTTATGGAATACCTTTCGCAGTCAAGGACAACATTGACACCGCCGGCCTTCCAACCACATGTGCCTGCCCAGCGTTTGCCGGCACGCCTGCACAATCCGCGTTTGTCGTCGAGTTACTGCAAGCCGCCGGTGCTGTTTTGATCGGCAAGACCAACATGGACCAGTTCGCAACCGGTCTCGTTGGTACGCGATCGCCGTATGGCATCCCGCACAGCGTCTACGATAAAGACTACATTTCAGGCGGTTCAAGTTCAGGTTCTGCTGTGGCCGTTGCCAGAGGCCTGGTCTCGTTCGCGCTTGGAACGGACACCGCCGGATCAGGTCGCATTCCCGCCGCGTTCAATAACATCGTTGGCCTGAAGCCGACCAAAGGGCTCATCAGCACGCGAGGCGTTGTGCCAGCCTGCAAAAGCCAAGACACAGTTTCCATTTTTACGCTCACCGTGAGCGATGCTGTCGCCGTCGCCGCTGTTGCAGCGACCTTCGACGCGGCCGACCCCTTCGCACGCCAAGGCGTCTGCGCTTTCGAGACGATCGCTCCTGGAGAAAATTTCCGAATTGGAGTTCCCGTCACTGGTCTCGAATTCTTTGGCGACAGCGACTACGAGCGGCTCTATCATGCAGCCATCGAGCAAGCCGCTAATCTCGGCGCCGAGATCGTCCAGGTCGACTTCGGGCCGTTCCGCGAAGCGGCAAGACTTCTCTATTCTGGGCCGTGGGTGGCAGAACGTCTCGCCGCGTTGGGCTCGTTCGCTGACGACAAGCCAGAAGCCATCCATGAAGTTGTCCGCAGCATTATCCTTGGGGCGAAGTCGTTCAACGCCGTCGATGCATTCAAGGGCTTTTATCGCCTGGCTGAGCTGATCCGGACCACGCAGGCCGAATGGAACAGAATGGATGCGCTGTTGCTGCCGACGGCAGGAACAACATATCGCATCGCCGACGTGCTCGCTGATCCCGTGCACCTCAACTCCAACCTTGGCGCCTACACCAATTTCGTCAATCTGATGGACCTGTCAGCGCTTGCCGTTCCTGCGGGTTTTCGCAGCGACGGCCTGCCATTCGGCATCACGCTGATCGGAAAGTCTTTCGACGATGGCCGTCTGGCCTTGCTCGGGGATCGCCTGCACCGCTCTTTGAAGGGTACGGAACTGGGCAAAACGGGTGCGATGCTCGCGAATACGCCACCCGTCACGCCGGCGAAACCGAAGAACGCCGTCTCGCTCGCCGTGGTTGGTGCGCATCTGCGGGGCCAGCCGCTCCACGGACAGCTCACCGAACGCTCGGCGCGCTTCATCCGCCAGTCGCGCACAGCTCCCGGTTACAGTCTCTACGCTTTAGCCAATACGTCGCCCACCAAACCCGGACTTGTGTACGACGGCAAGGGAACTGGCCTCATCGAGGTCGAGGTGTGGGAGATGGGGTTCGCCGAATTCGGATCATTCGTCGCGCTGATCCCACCGCCACTCGGCATCGGAACACTCACCCTCGAAGACGGCGAAACCGTCAAAGGATTTCTCTGCGAGGGCCATGCCGTGCGTGGCGCCGACGACATCACACAGTTTGGCGCCTGGCGGACATGGCTCACGTCACGGGAAATGTGATCGAAATCTCGCGACCTAAGCCGGGTCTATTTGATACTCCTGTCAACACGGGATCAATCCTCGCTGGCTGTCAGCTCTCGGACTCCGCGATCCGTTGCCGGGCAAATGCTACCGGAACGGTCTGCTCATGTTCCATCTCGCCAGTTCCACACGCCTGACGCCCTGCGTGCGCGATTGCGTTCGGCTTGAACGAGCACCACCGTCACAGATCTGTCGGATATTGGACACGGAGACTGGGGTCGCTTGATTTACGGCAGAATACCTCCCCTCGGCCACGCGGTCCCATAACCAGACGCATCGCTGCGATAAGCAATTGAACGGGCGTTCATCTCGTGTTCAGAATGGGTTTCTTAATTGGCGTATTGCTGAGTTTCCGATGGCTGTACAATATGGCGCTTCCCAGTGTGAGGTTGAGGTCGCAACCGGTGGCGATTGCAGGGCCATTCTATCGGCCGTCATTCGCAGCTTCTGTACGCAGGCGCTGGACGGCGAGGCGCAAGGCGACATGAGCTTTGACTTCCGCGAGAGCGAGCAGGAGCCGCCGCGGCACAGGGGCCTGTTCGGCCCCACCGAAGAGACACCGAACATCACTGTCATTGCCGACATGGCCAGCCTCGACCTCGCTTGGCTGCGTATCGGGATGGAGGACGCGCGCGCATGAGCCGCCAACACTGATCACGGGCGGACTTAAAACGACACCTGAACTGACAACGAAACATCACAGGGCTGAAGCAGATGCTGAGTTCACGTTGCAATCGTCCGGTACCTTTGCACCTTATGTCCGTTTGCGTGGCATCACTTGCTGTGCTGGTCAATTGCGGAGTATCGAACCCGGCTCACGCCCAGGCCAGCAGCGAGCGTCCCAAAGTCATGATTGTGCTCGACGCGTCGGGCTCGATGCGTGCGAAGATGGATGGCCGGACGCGCATGGACATCGCGAAAGACACGCTATCGACGGTCTTGAGCGAAATGCCGGGCGAGGTTGACATCGGCCTCATCGCCTACGGACACCGCGAGCGCGGTTCGTGCACCGATATCGAGACCATCGTGCGTTCGGGGCCGGCGCGTCAATCCGTACCCCAGATCCTCGGCCTCGGACGGTCCTTGACTCCACTTGGCAAGACCCCGCTGACTCAGGCCGTTCGCCAAGCGGCAGAAGAGCTGAAATATACCGAGGACAAGGCCACCGTCATCCTGATCACCGACGGCATTGAAACCTGCGAGGCCGACCCCTGCGCGCTCGGCCGCGAGTTGGCGCGTGAGGGGGTTGGCTTCACGGCCCACGTCGTCGGCTTTGGAATGACGCAACAGGAAGGCCGGCAGGTAGCCTGCCTCGCTGAAAATACAGGCGGCAAGTATGTGCCCGCCAACAACGCTGACGAATTGACCGGCGCCCTGCGTGATCTCGTGAATGCCGAGCCAGAACCCGAACCCGAGCCGGTCATCCAGGGGCGTCCGGTGCACTTCACATGGCGGGATACGAACGGCGGCCCGCATCTCAACTCGCGCGCCTTCCAGATGGTCATTCGTCCACTCGATGGGGGGGAAGCACCGGACAACATCCGGCTGTGGCACCACGAACGCCCGTATAGTGCCGAAGCCAGCATGATGCCAGGACGCTACGTTGCGCTCGTGCAGCGGCTGGAGGACCGGCGGCGCACGATCAACGCGAGAATTGAGTTCGAGGTTCCGCCAGGCGATGGACCGTTCATGGTCGATCGCGTGATCACGGCCCGTTTGCGTATCGACGGCGTGCTGACTGCAAATGGCGATGTCAAGACCGGCAACCTGCATGCGGCGCACGGCGGATCGGACCCGCGTTTCGAGTTCACACTTTATCCAGTTGAAGATGGGGCCGTGAGCCTGGCCGATCGATTTGGCTTCATTCATTCCAGTGAAGTTGCGCTATCGCCGGGCCTCTATCTGGTGCACGGATCAGCGCCCGGATTCCGCCGCGAGCAGCTTGTCAACGTGCCGGCGGGCGAGACAACCGTCATGCGCTTCGATTTCGATCTCGCCGAGGTGTTCATCGATTTCGACGATCGCGATGGCTTGCAGCGCAGGCGCCCACTCGATCTCGTGTTCGAGTCGATGGAGGGCACAACCTGGAGCAACCAGAAGCACGTTGTCGAAGGCCGCGGCACCAAGAACAACCGACCCGCGCCGTATCTTTTGCCGCGAGGTCTCTGGCGTATTAAATCCTACGATGAGGGCTCGCCGCGTCCCGTGGCCGAGACGATCATCGAGGTGACGGGCTCGGCACAGCCAATCCATTTGAAGCTGCGTGATGGGCAGACGCCCGACCCGCAGATGCTCAGCCGATTTGTCGATGGAACCCGGATCGGTTGTATCCAGCGGGTCGGAGGCGGCAGCCCTTGCCTCGTCGCAGCAGTGACACCCGAACAGGTTGACCAGTCCTCCGGCGTCGATCCGGCCGCTGCCGACCGGGAGACCGCACGCGCAAGCTTCGATGGAACCTGGATGACCACACAAGGGACGATCACGCTCGTGCGCGAGGGGCGCCGGATCGTTGGTGAATGGAAGTCCTCCAACCAGAACAGGATCGAGGCGCGGCTGTCGGGAGATCTGCGGACGATCCGTGGCACCTGGGCGACCCTCGAGGGTCAGAGTTCTGGCATGTTCGAAGCGCGCCTGTCCGACGACGGGAAGACCTTCTCGGGCAACTGGAACAGCAACGAGAAGCTTCCCACCGGATCGAGGTGGCAAGGCCGCCGCGTCAGCTACGGCACGCCGGAGCTCCGCGACAATCCGAAAGACGCAAGCCGTTTCCCGGATCGGCTCGTCAACTCTTCTGCCTTCCAGAACTTCATCTCGGAGATCGAGAGCCAGCCGGACCAGATCGCACCGGCGCCGCAACGGCGCGGCGATAGCAGGCCATCGCACAGCGAAACGACAACAGTTGCGGGCGGCGGCACATCCGCTCCTGCACAAGCTGGCGGCTGGCTCACGCCGCAACGCCCGGCCGAATCCGAGCCGCCGGGCATGAGCTGCGACGATCTGAAAAACAAGGTCGCCGAGATCATGTTCTCGACGAACGTGGCCGTCCAGCAGCACGTCATCGGCGTTGGCGAGCGCGAAGGCTTTGCCGGTGGTCCGCCATCAGACCCCGCAGACTGCGCGCGTTTGGCCCGAGCCTTCGCAATTGCCGGCATCGCCGGATTCGACGTGTCAGGGCCCGGGGACGTTCCGGACGCAAGCCCATTAGAACGCATGCCGTCACCAACGCCGCAGCAGTCGCAACAGACCGAGCAGACCCAGCCCGCCGATGGACCGCCTTTTGCGTTACCTGTTGATACAGCGCCGGCCCTCCCGGGGCGCCGCGAAACCATCGGAGGGGTGTGGTCACTCGAGCGGACCGGCTTCAAAGCCGTCGTCACTGTGAAGCGGCAAGAAGGCCCGCCGCCGGTCGGATCGTACCAGCCTTACGATATCGAAATGCGCGTCGAGAGCCGGCCCGGAGACGGCTGCCCCAAGGAACCCGCCTGGCAGGCCATCTGCAGGAATGTCCACCAGTACGGCGCTTACGTCGGCAACGGCGATGTGTCCGCGGGTGCCGTGGTGCCAAGTAACACCGGGCGGTACCTGCGCGGTCAGCTTGTCGGCGACGTGATGCTACCGATCCAAATCTCCCTCGATCGCGGCTGGTTATGGGTGTCGCTGCCGAAGGGTGAAATGTGGGGTGAAGAGCCGGACGGTCCAGCCGGCTGGTATAATCTCCGCTTCGCCGCCAGCGACGATGCGAGCCGCCGGAGCGACGGCGCGGGGGCACCGCAACCACAGCCGGGCACGATGCCCCCGGCCACCGCGCCAGAGTTCCCCGGGACGACCATCTGGGCCATCGTCGACAACGAGATGGACATCAGTCGCGTCTCGAATGCCGACCGCGTCGAGCGCTGCCGCAGGGACCCGCGTATTGGCTTTGGCAATGGCATTCTTGTGCATCGGCGCGAGAATCCGAACTGGCAGCCGGGACAGAAACCAGCACCGGGCAATCCTGGTCCCTTCCTGACGTTGAACGTTCGTGAGTGCGACCGCAGCGGCGACATGCTGGAGTGCCTTGAGAAGCCGATATCGCCGCTCAACGGTCAGCCCATGACCGAAGCAGCGCGCATCCTGCAGTTCCGGCTCGAGCCGCACACCCAGAGTGGTGGCATCCGCGGCTGCCCTGTGAATTCCGGGCACATGGTCGGTGGCAAGCAATGCGGCATTTATCTGCCATGCGACGAGTCCGAGCTCGATGTCGCGGGGCCCGAGGGCAACCTTCTGGCCCTCATCACGGCGCCCGTAGCTGGATACGATGATCGCAGAGCTTCAAATCAGATGCCCGCTGCGACCCGTTCCAGCTCTGAGACGACCAACGCGGACGGGAGCGGAGGCAGTTGGGGTTGTCAGCTCGTCTTTGGTCACGTGATGGGTTTTGAACAGCGCACCCGCGACGACCAGGCCTTCGGCCAGCGGCTCATGTCGGCTCTGACCAGTTCGGGGCTGATGGATACGGTAAGGACCTGGAGGGAAGAGCCACCGGTCGACCAAGCGGCCTGCAATGAGGTTGCCCAAGTGCTGGCAGCAAGCGGCATCGATCCCTTCAACCGCTCCGACGCGCCAAACATATCGACATGTGCAGACTTTCGCGCGATCGCCGACCATCTCCCGAAATACCGCGACCTGCCCGGCTTCGAAATGACGGATGCACAAAGCCAGGCCGCCTTCGGACTCATCCGGCAGGAATGGGGGAACGCGGACCCAACGGACACGCAGTGTCAGGCCATGGCAGAAAAATGGCGCGGCCTCAAAATCCCAGGGTTCGCACACGCAGACGCAGCGCCGGGCACCCCGATGGCGGAACCGCAACGCGCGGGTGATGCTGGAAGCATGGCGGCAGGCGGGATATGGTCCTGCCTCTACGTCAACGGCCAGATATCAGTGGTCAACGACGGTGCCTTGAGAAGCGGACCGACGCGCAATGAGGCGCTGTTTGAGAAGGTCATGCGGACGCTCACCTCCAAGGGGTTCATGCACGCTGATCAAGCCTGGGGCGGCAACCCGCCGACTGACCAGGAGACGTGCAACCGCCTCGGCAGCGCGATGAGCGAAGCCCAGATTCCGGGTTTCGAGCGTCCCAATTCCGGGACCGTGGCTTCCTGTCAGGATCTGCGCGCCATCGGCTTTGCCATTCGCAACAGCTGGGACAAATTCGGTCTCACGGCCGAACAGTACCGCGGCGCGCTGGATCACCCCAAATCGCCCACCGAACCCGGCCTATCGCAAACCGAGTGCCGCGCCATTGCAGCCGACTGGGTGCGGCTTGGCATTCCCATCTCGACGGGCTCGGATGCCGCACCCGCACCGCCACCAAAACCTGCAACTTCACCGCAGCCCGATCAAAAGGCTAGCGCCGCAAATGCGCGCGCCGTTCAGATCGTGGAGAACCTCTATGGTGAGCACATCCGGCGTTCAAAACTCGGCGGCTCTGTCTTGGATGAAGTTGAACTGGCCACGAAATGGGGGTTCGCCCGTCCCGTCGCCACCGCGCTCGTCAAGAACCTCGCCCGCATCGGCTCCGATCCGATCTTCGACGCGCAAGACTTTGACATCACGGAACTGAGCGTGACGCTGGACCCCAAACCGGCACAGGCTGGCCGTATCGCCGTGCTCGCCAAGTTCCGCAATTTCGGCCAGCCAACGCAAGTGCGATACCTGTTGGAAGATGCCGGAACCGGACCGGAAATCGTCGACATCGAAGGGAAGGGCTGGCAATTGCGCAAGCTTTTGAGGCTCGGTCGCTAAGGCCGCGAAAACAAGTCAGGGTTGGGTTCTCAACATCACACATCGGCACGGACCACGCTCAACCCTGAGCGCGCCAGAAAAACACTGGCGTGGTTCGCGGCGAGACTGGCGGCCAGACCGATGCGCCGTGGGTCAGGTTTCAAAGCCCTGCTCCCCCAGTACCGCGCTGACCTCCTCCAGCGTGAACCTCTGCGTAATGTGCTGCGAGCAGTTCCAGTCGAAAGCCTCGATGCGGATTACCATGCCACGCTCGACGTGGGCCCTGTAGGATGGCAGCTCCAGGCGCTGCAACGTCTCTTCGTCAGCGGCATCGACAATGCGCGCGCGGCCGAGAATCTTGAGGCGTGCCCTGTTGGCATAATCCATGAGAAAGAGTGAGACACGGTCCTCCGTCTTGAGATTACCAACACTGATGTACTGGCGATTACCGCGAAAGTCCGCAAAGCCGACTGTTCTTTGATCGAGCACCTTGAGAAACCCAGCCGGACCGCCGCGGTGCTGGATGTAAGGCCAGCCGGTCTCGCTGACAGTCGCCATGTAAAAGCTATCGCGCCGGCTGATAAAGACGGCTTCGTTTGGCCCCAGAGTGTCGTTGTGATCCGCGCCCCTCTCAAAGCGCTCATAGGATCTGCGACTGCCCTGTTCGGCCTGCGCCGTCTTGACGTTCGGCGTGAATGCCAGCTCTGCATATCTGTGGCCCATGTTCTGGTATCCTGCTGCGGTATTCTTTAAAGTCCAAGATCGCTAAGCCCCGGGTGATCCTCGGGACGCACACCCAGCGGCCAGCGATATTTGCGTTGAGCTTCACTGATCGCCAGATCGTTGATGCTCGCATAGCGCTTGCGCATGAGCCCGTTGACATCGAATTCCCAGTTCTCGTTACCATAGGACCGGAACCACTGACCCGAGTGGTCGTGCCACTCGTACGCAAAGCGAACGGCAATACGATTGCCGGCGAACGCCCACAGCTCCTTGATTAGCCGATAGTCGATTTCCTGCGCCCATTTCTTGGTCAGGAAAGCGATGATTTCGCTGCGGCCGCTTGGAAACTCTGAGCGATTGCGCCATTGGCTGTCCGGCGTGTAGGCAAGCGCCACGCGCTCTGGATCGCGCGTGTTCCATGCGTTCTCAGCAAGCCGTACCTTTTCGACCGCCGTATCGAGCGTGAAAGGGGGACGTGGAGGTTTTGTTTCCATAATGCTGGCCTCATGACAGAAATCGAGATGCCCGGGCTCTCGAAAGTCACCTCTCAAGAGCCCGGTTCGTCTACACGCGTGCTTACTTCTCGGCCTTCTCGATGGTCACCTTGCGACCGAGGAAGTCCCGAATGTGTCGCGCAATCTCCGCGCCGTGGGTTTCGAGCGCAAAGTGGCCGGTGTCCAGCAGGTGGATCTCTGCATCGGGCAGATCGCGCTTGTAGGGCTGAGCGCCGGCTGCCACGAAGATCTCGTCATTCTTGCCCCAGATGACGAGCGTAGCCGGCTTGTGCTTGCGGAAGTAGGCCTGCCATTCTGGATAGAGCGGAACATTTGTGCGGTAGTCATAGAAGAGGTCGAGCTGGATCTCCTGGTTGCCCGGCCGGTCAAGAAGCGCTTGATCGTGCGTCCAGGTATCGGGACTGATCAGCGAGGTATCCGGCACGCCATGCGTATATTGCCACTTGGTCGCATCGATTGACGTCAACCAGCGAATAGCTTCCCGATCAGCCTTCTTGCCAGTTGCCCAGTACCTCTTGATGGGATCCCAGAATTTATCGAGACCTTCGGTGTAGGCATTGCCATTCTGCACGATCAGCGCCGTTACCCGGTCTGGACGCTGGGCGGCCAGCCGGAATCCGACAGGAGCACCGTAGTCCATCACATAAAGCGCATAGCGCGAGACGCCGAGCTTCTCGGTCAGGGTATCGACCAGCTTGGCAAAGCCATCGAAAGAGTACTTGAACTTGGTGCGGGCTGGTGCCGAACTTTGACCGAATCCCGGATAGTCGGGCGCAATCACCCGGTACGTGCCGGCCAGAGCCGGAATGAGATTGCGGTACATATGCGAAGATGTCGGGAAGCCATGCAGCAACAAGATCGCCGGGGCGTCAGACCGGCCGGCCTCACGATACGCAATCTCGACGCCGTCGATGGTCATGTTCCGATAGTGAATTTGCAAATCTGCCGCTTCCGCGGCCGGGGCTGCCGCGAATGCTGGCGCTGTTGGGACAGCAGCGAGTGGGAGCGCGAGGCCCGCCAGCATCACAGCCAGATGCAGTCTCTTTGGTGACCTGAGTGTTAGGGATCGTGACATGAGTTCATCCTCCTGATTGTCGACGGGCTTGAGCCAGTGCGGTGGCGACGGATTGAGGATGGCCGGAAATGGCACTTGAAAGAATAGACAGCCTATGCAATTTTTTATTGCGTTTATCGGAATAATCGAATGGACAGATTTCACGAGCTCAAGGTCCTGCTGGCGGTCGCAGATACCGGCGGATTCGCAAAGGCTGCAGCGCGCCTCAACACCTCGCCGCCAGCAATCACCCGCGCCATCGCCGGACTCGAGGCGCGTCTGGGCGTGGAACTCGTCACAAGGACGACGCGGCGCGTTCATCTCACCGAGAGCGGTCAGCTACTTTCCGCGCGCGCACGCCACCTTCTGAGCGATCTTGAAGCAGCGGAACGAGAGGCTACGGGGGAGGCCGCGACGCCGGCCGGCACGCTGACGATCACCGCTTCCCTGACAATGGGACGTTCCATTCTGGCTCCCATCGTCTCAGCGTTTCTCGAAGCCCATCCGCCCGTGACGGCGCGCGTGGTCCTGGCCGACCGGATCACCAATCTTGTGGAGGAGGGTATCGATGTGGCGCTGCGCGTGGGCGCGCTGCCGGACTCGAGTTTGATCCTGCGCGGGGTCGGCGAGGTTCGCCGCCTGCTTGTGGCAAGCCCTGATTATTTGCGCAGGCGCGGCATGCCGCGCACGCCTGCCGACCTCAAGCAACACGCCATCATCGGGTTCAGCGGATTGATGCCCAACCGGGAGTGGAGCTACGTTAGCGACAAAGGGACGAGCCGATTGGCGCTGCAGCCGCGCCTGGAAATCAATGATGCGGCCGCTGCAATCGGTGCGGCCGAAGCTGGCGACGGGATAACACTGGCCCTCTCCTACATGGTGGCAGCGCAGATCCGCGAGGGACGGCTCATGCCCATTCTGGAGCGATACGCACTTCCAGGCGCTCCCGTCCAACTCGTTTATCCAGAATCCCGGATCGTCGCGCCCAAGGTTCGAGCCTTTGTCGACTTTGCGGCACCGCGCCTGCGCGCGGCATTGACGGACGTATCCAGGGCACGCAAGCGGATCCGCGCCGGTTGAGAGCACCAGTCCGCGATCGGCTGGCGATGTGGATCATCGCGCCATGCCCGACTGCCGGTCCAGAACCGCTTTTCGACCCGCAGAATATTTTTCGCGGGAGGCGGTAACCTTGGCTTATCCGGCCGCGAATTCCTCCGATACGTCAAGTTCTGCAGATTTGCGGGGATGTCCCATGAGACCGATGACTGCCGAAGGGACTGCGACAACCCAGCCGGACTTGCGCTGCCTGCCGCGTCATCGCCTGGAGGTCATGTACAAGGCCGCCGATGACGTCCTGGACGCGCTGCGTGTCATGGGCAAAGCTGGGACGAACCCCGTGGCCCAGGTGCTCCGCCACCAGGGGGATTTCATTGAACTCGATCACTACCCCAAGGGCGACGTGTTCGACAGTGAGAGTGCATCGCAATACTACTACCACGCCCATCGCAGCGAGACGGGAGAGCATGGGCATTTCCATACCTTTATGCGTGCCAACGGCATCCCGCCGGGTGTCCAGCCGGCTCCCTACTCTGGAGAAGCCGAACGCCCCCTCGGGGATGATGCGATAGCGCATCTCATTGCAATCTCGATGAATTCGGTCGGACTTCCAACGGGACTATTCACGACCAATCGCTGGGTGACAGGCGAGACGTTCTATTGCGCCAAAAGTGTCATCGCGATGCTTGATGGCTTCGATGTCGATCACACACATCCGTGTCTCGCCACCAATCGCTGGATCAGCGCTATGGTGCGCTTGTTCCGGCCGCAGATCGAAATGCTGCTGATATCACGCGATCGAAAGATCAGATCCTGGCAGGAGCAACATCAAGGACGGGACGTCCTGGAAGATCGCGACCTCGAAGTCACGTCGGAGATCGCGATCGACATCGACGAGCAGGCGGCCATGGTCGATGCTGCACTTGCATCGTATCACGAGATGAAGACCGGCTGACCGGTCTCGTGAGACCACGTTGCTGTCCCCACCTCGGGCGGCCGCTCCCGCACGCTTGCGTCAGCCGACGCTCGAAATTCCCGAGTAAAAATACTCTCAGAACTATTCCGGCGGCGGCGGGCGTAACCTGTGAGATGTGTCGCCCGAAGTGCCCTGGGGTGGACTGATCCACTCCAGCATGGGAGCGCGAACATGAGACAGGTCACCAAGGCACTTATTGGCATGGTCGCCATGCCGGCCGCGATTGTGGCGACAGGAGCGACAGCACTCATCGCGGCCTGCGGGCCTTGCCGCGCCAAGGCTTCGAGTAAGTGCAGTCCGTGCGCAGCAAAACAAATGAAGAAGGGCGGCTGCGGCCCTTGTGCTGCAAAGAACCCGTGTGCAGCAAAGAACCCGTGTGCTGCAAAGAACCCCTGTGCTGCAAAGAACCCATGCGCAGCCAAGAATCCATGTGCTGCAAAGAACCCCTGCAATCCGTGCAACCCCTGCGCCGCCGGCGACGCTCCCGTCCCGAAAGCCTCGGAAGTCACACGTCCCTCGGGCATCAAGCCCTACATCGGCGATCAGGTCGAACTCTTGAAGCGCGGCGAGGTGCTCTGGAGCGATGCGTCGCTCAGCACGAACGAGATGTCCTGCGCCAGCTGCCATACGGACAATCAGGGCTTCAATCCGTCCTTCAAAAACCCCTACCCTCACACAGTCCAGATGGCCCTCGATGTCTCGGGGATGCAGACGATCGATGCCGAGGGCATGGTTCAGTACTGTCTGATCCGTCCCATGATGAGCAAGCCGCTTCCCTGGGATTCAAAGGACCTCGCAGCTCTGACCGCCTATCTCGAAAAGGTCCAGGGAGACTTTGCCAAGAACTGAGACGCCGGCTGACGCTTGCGCCCCGCCCTCCGGCGCGGCGCGGCTGTCGTTACGGCATTGATACGCACACCCCGGCATTTGAACTCGCATAGGAGACCTTGATGCGCGCGATCACGAAAGCACTTTTGGGGGCTGCAGTTGCCCTTCCCATCGCAGCTGGCGCTGCCAGTATGCCGGCCGCACACGCAGCCTGCGCCCCCTGCAAGCCTTCATCAGCCAGCCCCTGTGCGGCGAATGCGGCCACCTGCAATCCGTGCGCAGCGAAGTACCCCTGCGCAGCGAAAAACCCGTGTGCAGCGAAGAGCCCATGCGCCGCAAAAAACCCGTGTAGCGCCACGAACCCCTGCGCAGCTAAGTAGGTGCGGCGCAAGACGCGGGGATCGTGTGCTTTGCGTGCATCGCAGAGCTGTCGGGGTCCCCGCGGCACCATGGAGCGCTGAAAGCAAAATCGATCCACGATCATTTGGCAGGCAAGGCAATATGCGCGCTCACACAAAGGTATGCATCCTGGTGGTGCTGGCTATGGTCAGCATGATCAATCAGGGCGCATGGTCTGCCCCCGCGAACTGGAAGACGGAAGGTTGGACACGCACCGACTTCTCCAAGAGCACAATCGAATGGAATGAAATCATGTCTGGTGGGCCGCCGAGAGACGGGATTCCACCGATCGACGCGCCGCTCTTTCGCACCACGGATGCCGAAACATCGCTCGCTGATACCGACCCGGTCATCGCACTTGAGATCAATGGCGATGCCAGGGCCTATCCTCTGCGTGTCCTCATATGGCATGAGATCGCCAACGATGATGTCGGCGGCATCCCCGTCGCGGTGACGTATTGCCCCCTGTGCAATGCTGCGATCGTTTTCGACCGCAGGGTCGACAAGAGGACACTCTCATTCGGCACGACCGGCAAGCTGCGGAAATCCGACCTTGTGATGTACGACCGCCAGACCGAAAGCTGGTGGCAGCAGTTCTCAGGTGAGGCGATCGTCGGCAGTCTCACGGGGCAGGTTCTGCAGATCGTCCCATCGAGGCTGGAGTCGTTTCAGTCCTTCAGATCCCGGCATCCGACGGGTCGCGTGCTCTATCCCGCCGATCCGGCATTTCGTGCTTACGGGCGCAACCCCTACGAAGGCTATGACACCAGCGCGGTCCCGTTTCTCTATCGTGGCGAACTGCCAACGGGCATCAATCCGATGGTGCGCGTTGTGGTCGTTCGTCATGCAGGAGCCGTCCACGCCGTGACCCTGGAGCTGTTGCGGGAGCATGGGCGCCTCGAATTGGATGATTTCGTCATGACGTGGCGCAGCGGTAAGGCCTCGGCGCTGGACAGCGCCGAGATCGCGAAGGGACGGGATGTCGGAAACGTGGTCGTGCAGAAAGTGGACGGCGGTGTCGGTGCCGACGTTCCCTATGACCTGACCTTTGCATTCGTTGCGCATGCTTTCCATCGCGAAGCCGTGATCATCCAGGATTGCGAGGCCAGGGGAACGGTCTCCCTACGCTGTGGCTCAATAGTTGCGCAATGAGTCACCACATCGCTGATCTGCGCAGAATCCTGAAGCGAGGTTTGCTTGCAATGCTCGTGGGCTTTTCTGGCGCTGCGCAGAGCGAGGCTGGAGACATTCTCCTTGCAGACCCCGCCGCCATGCTGACGACGGCCACGCGCGTCGACTTCATCG
The DNA here is from genome assembly GCA_964655725.1 of uncultured Hyphomicrobium sp. GTDB lineage: Bacteria > Pseudomonadota > Alphaproteobacteria > Rhizobiales > Hyphomicrobiaceae > JAGVSR01. The sequence goes on along the minus strand of CAZZPH010000004.1, from coordinate 3,130 downwards.
GCCGCAATAGTCTGACAATCGAGGAATTAGGGAGCGAGCGATATCTGCGAAGCATCCCAACCGGTTCAGCGTCGGCGCTGTATCATAAGGTCGGCGACCAGAGCGCGCACGTCGAAAGAGTTCGCTGGACATGGCGGGTCGACGAGTTGCCGGGATCTGCTGATCTGCGATCCCTCGAACGGGAGGATGTTGCAGCGACAGTCATGTTTGTGTTTGGAGATCCCACTCTCTTGAATAGGGACGTGCCGACGCTTGCCTACACCTGGACCGGGACGCCCGCTCGCAACGGCAGCATCATAATTTCGCGGCGCTACGGGTCTCTCGCCTATCTCAAGCTGCGGGGGCGGGAGCACGTCGGCATGCTTCAATCCGAAGATCGCGATCTCGCCGCCGATTTCCGCGCCGTGTTCGGTCGGGAACCGGAACCGCTGCGATACGTAGCCGTGTTCAACGACAACGATCAGACGCGCGATCCTGTCTCAGCCCTATTCGGACCCATCTTTACAACATCGTGGGGCCGCCCTTTGGAGACGCAGAAGATCCGGTAGGACCTCCAAGCGCCGGGTCGTCAGGGGTGGAGTTGCGAGTTGCACTGTGTTGATCGGCCCAACTGAGATTACGGTGATTGAACCCATGCTCGATCGTTGGTTTCACGATCTGAAAATACGGTGAGAGATCGAAATCGCGGGGAACAAAGAGGCTGTGGTGCCGGATGTGGAGGATTTCTCTGCGGCTGTAGTCACTTCCGATCCGTTCCACTCTTGGCAGAATGGGATAGCGCACGCTCTGGAAGGCTTGCGCGATGAGCGTCGAGCAGATGGCGCGGGTCGGCTCTCCAGAACCCAGGGCGATCATGCGCCGGCGCCAACGCACAGGAACCGGTGGCGTGGGAAGGAGATAGCGGGCCAAGTCGAAGATGTGACGGGTGTCGTACTGCAGTCCGATGCGATCTGCAGCGTACGCGACCACTTGCCTGCGTTCCGCATCGCTCAGACCGACTGCTCGACAAATGCGCGTATTGAACGAAGCGTACTTTGACAACGGAACTGCGGTAACCCCTTCGCCCAGGTTGGCTTCAATCAGGAGCGGCACCTCTGCAGCCTCGCTCCTCGACGCGAGCAAGTCGCCGGTAAACAGTGCCGCGTGGGACCACGTCGATTGGGTGAGGTACTTTATTGCGGTCGCAACCTTCTGATTGCCCTCGATCAGGAGGATATCTGCGGGCATCAATATGGCGCGCAGTGTTGCGGGATCGGAAGGCGTGAAGGGCTCATAGCCTGTATCTGGCGCTTGTAAGCGCTCTGCGATCAGGCGGCCGATGCGGTCAAGAAGGTGATCGAATGCAGTCAATATGGGGTCGCCTCCAGCCTCGAGTTCGGTGAGCCAGGGGATAAGAATGACAGAACCGTTGGCGGATCGTTGCAGGTCGCGCCAGTGAAAAGGCAGAACCCGGCCCCGTGGGGAAACAGGGCCGGGCCCAGCGCCGCGACGATACAGGGGGCGAACGTCCGGCGCTGCGGGGGAACGCAGCGGGGACAGGTGCGCGGCGGTCGAAGGAAGGCATCGTCTTTGCCAACTCCAAAACATCCGAGGTCTGCATCGTTCTGGCGTTCCAGCCGTGCTGAACGATGCAGACCTCGCCACGCTGGATGATGAGATATTCGCGGAGCGCGCACCCGAAGTTACAGGAGATCTAGACGCCCGGACCTCGCGTGCCGGATGAGCACGTCGACGTGACCATCGTCACGTTCACCCCGCGTCCTCCGAGGTGCTGACCTACGCAGCATCGTTCCACACACGCCCGGCGAAAGCAGCGTCAACCGGTGTGTCAAAGACGTGGTTCGTGTAGTTGCTGAATGTCTTTACGCCGATTGCAAGGATGATCCCGAGAATATTGCGTTCCGTGTAGCCAGCGGCACGAAAGGCTGCGACATCAGCGTCTCCAGGCGCCCCCGGGAGGACACCATCTTTGCCGTGAATGCCGCCAGCGCAGCCAATTTGGGGTCGCTGATCGGCTGTCCATCCCGAATGGCGTTGGTCACGCCGGCTGGGACCTTGGACATGTTGTCGGCCACGAAGCTATGAGCGGCCATACAGTAGGCGCAGCCGTTCTCGCGGCTGATTGCCAGAAAGATGACCTCCTGCTCAACCGCTGTGAAGCCGCATTCAGCGCGGAAAGCGTCGTAGGTCACGGCGTAGGCCTCGAACAAAGCCGGTTCGTTCGCCATCGCGCCATACATGTTCGGAATGAACCCCAGCTTGGTCTTGGCCGCCTCAAGCAGGCTTCGGGCCTTACCTTCGGCCGACGCGATGGTGAGCAAGGCGAGGTCTTTAATCCTATAGGTCGAGGCCATGAAAATGATCCCTTCGGTGAGCGATTCGCGTGTGATCTGAGAGCGTTGGCGGTCACAGTCCAGCTGCTTGTACGCCCAGCGCCGACCATAGTTTCAATGGGCGCCCAAAAACACTGGCACGGGCCTTCGCCGACGGAAGACCTGGCGCCACACGAGGCCTTGGCGCGAAATTCGGTCCTGTGTTGGAGCGATTTGGAGCGGGCGAAGGGAATCGAACCCTCGTATGCAGCTTGGGAAGCTGCCGTTCTACCATTGAACTACGCCCGCGGCCCGATCTGGGTTAGCATACCCTTCCTAACGAGAAAAGATCGCGCCGAAACCCGGTGCCGTTGGACAACGTAGAACATTCCTGTGGTGGGCCGAAACCAGCCGGTTGCTGATCGGTGCCCCCAATCGAAAAATGCATTGCCTTCAGGATACGCATGACCTTGACCATCGAAGCGCGGAAAATCGAAGCAGAGGGCAGCCCTGCCAAATTCACCGATCCCGACCGGACCGCAAAGGGAGAACCCCGGGCTCGTGTCGCCCTGGCCCGTCTCGAAACGGTGTGGATCAATACTGGCACGCTCTGCAACATCACCTGCCGGAATTGTTACATCGAATCGAGCCCGACCAACGATCGCCTGGTCTACATTTCGGCTGCGGAAGCCCATTCCATTCTCGACGAAGCGCATAGCCTGGGTGTTCGCGAGATCGGCTTTACGGGCGGGGAGCCCTTTCTCAATCCCGACTTTCTCACCATGCTGCAAAGTGCCCTGGAGCGCGGGTTCGATGCA
>CAZZPH010000003.1:378-31521 GCA_964655725.1 uncultured Hyphomicrobium sp. | reverse complement strand
ACCCCTCCGCCCTCTCCAGCATGCAGGTGGCCATGCCCGCCGCAACGATCTCCGGGACATGCTCATGCTCTGCGATGGCCAGGATCTCTTCTTCCGACAACCCGCAAAGTGCAATGCAATCTTCCAAACTGATCATGGCCCCTTCCCATCCGTTGGATGCCAGCGACCCACGGGGTGCAACGTCTGCTGGGCACCTCGCCCGGGCCGCTCACGGGTGCCAATTAGCCGCCCGCGCCATCGAAATTTGACATATCTGTAACAAATGGACGACTGAAGCGCGAATTCAAGGCTTAGCCTCTTCGTGTTGCGCCGCAATCCGCCTATTTCAAGACTCATGGATACCGTCGAGATCATTCATCGCCTCTCGGTCGCACTTGCGATCGGATTCCTGATCGGCCTGGAGCGGGGCTGGCAGGCCCGCAACGAACCGGAGGGCGAACGCGCCGCGGGCTTGCGGACGCTGGCGCTCGGCGGGCTTCTGGGCGGGGTCTGGGGAATTCTCGCGGCGGGGCGGCATGACGTGGGCCTGATCGCACTCGCCCTGGCCTTCGCGACTTATAGTGGCGCCATTGTCCTGTTCAGGTACCGCGAAGCCGTCGCTGACAAGACCTTCGGCGCAACGACCGCGATCGCCGCCATGCTGGTCTTTGCCCTCGGAGCGCTTGCGGGTACAGGGGAAACGGCCGCGGCCGGAGCCACAGCGGTTGCTGCGGCAGGACTGTTGGCTCTGAAATCGGCCTTGCACGCCTGGATCGGCAAGCTGTCGTGGATCGAGTTGCGCTCTGGTCTGCTTCTGCTTGCGATGACCTTTATCCTGCTGCCGCTCCTTCCCAATCGGACCATTGACCCCTGGCAGGCGATCAATCCCTTCGAATTGTGGCTGATGACGATCCTCATCGCCGCCATTTCCTTCGCTGGCTACATCGCCATCAAGCTCATGGGTGACCGGCAGGGGATCGCGATGACAGGGATTGCCGGAGGGCTTGCCTCCTCGACCGCCGTCACCATCACCATGGCGAAACTCGCCCGCGAGCACCCCGCACAGCGCGACCCCCTTCTGGCTGGCGCTCTTCTGTCCTCCGCAACAATGTCTGCCCGCGTTCTAGCCGTCGTTGCCATCGTCGGCTCAACACTCCTTGCCCAGGTTATCCTTCCCATAGCTCTCCTGGGCCTCACACTCGCCGTCGCGGCCATCATCATGCTCATGCGCCAAACGGGACGAGAAAGCGAAGGCAATTCGCTGAAACTCGAAAACCCCTTCGACATCATGACCGTCCTGAAATTCGGCGCGCTGCTGACCATCGTGACCGTCTTGGCCAAGGCTCTGACAGGAATTGGCGGAGGGTCGGGGATCTACGCGCTGGCGGCACTTTCTGGCGTGGCTGACGTCGACGCGATAACGCTCTCGATGTCGCGTCTGGGCTCTGACCCGAGTTACGCGACGGTAGCAGGCAACGCCATCCTGATCGTCGTCGCGGTCAACACCTTAGCAAAGGCCGGTCTGGGATGGATGACCGGAGGCACCGACGTCGGATGGCGGCTCTTGCGCATCGCAGCCCTTGCGGTTGCGATAGGTCTTACAGGCGCCATGCTTGTCCGCGCCTTCCCACTCGTCTAGCTCATCAGAGTCCGCTCACACAGCCACGCACATCGGGAGAAGCCGGCCATGCCCGAATCGACGATGACGGGAAACATCATCGAGGTCCGCATAACCCGCATCGAACAGCTCTTCAATTCCTTCGACCCCTCGCCGTTCAACGAGCGTGATCTGGATGCGGATGCAGAGTCACATATCGCCGGCTGGGCACGCGAACTGTCGAAGGATATGCCCATTTCGATCCTCGTTCACATGCCGGCCGGAGAGGCCGTCCGGGCCGAAGAGCGGGGACTTGCAAGTGCGCTCGCGAATTACTTCAAAACCAGGTCCCAATGGATCGAACGTGACAAGCGCGAGTTGTTCCGTCTCGGCTGGCGCTATCTCTCGATCAGCGTTCCCGTACTCATATTCTGTTTGCTCGCGAGCCAGATTGTGCCCGAGATTCTGGGCAGCGGTCCTTTAGCCAAAATTCTTCAAGAAAGTCTCGTCATCATTGGCTGGGTTGCCAACTGGAAACCGCTGGAGACATTCCTCTACGACTGGTGGCCACTGGAACGAAAGGCCGTGCTCTACCGGCGGATTGCATCGGCGAACATCGAATTCCGCGCGGTGTGACACAATCATTTCTCTGGCCGCTCGATGATGAATGTCGTGCGATCGAGACCCGTGTTGGCCGTGCTCTTCTGATAGGCGCTGACGATCACCTCGTAGACACCGGGTTCGCTGATCGGCAGCGTCGATGTGAACTGGCTCGTGGCGCCGGCGTAGGTCAGGACAGATGCTCCATCGGCCTTGCCGTCACGAAGAATTGTGGCGGTCACTTCGAAGTCTTCCACGGGCCAGGGACCTGCGGGCTCGATGGGGCAGCCGCACATCATGGCGACATTGGTGTCGAGCCTGACCTCTCGTGTCGTGGCAGGCAACTTGATGTGAGCGGGCGGACCCAGCACGTCGACAACCAGTCCGCGAAGGGTCAAAACCCACCCGTCTCCTGCGGTCACGTCGCGGCCAGGCATAACCCACATGCTTGAGGTAGAGCGATGCGCCGACTGAGCTTGCGCCAGAGGACCGAACACTTCTGCCTCGACAAGGCGCGGGCGCTCGACGTCGATCGTCGTCGTGAAGTGCGCCGCGCTCTCGTCGGATATCGTATCCAGGACCTTGCCCGACATGATCCGCTTGGTGTCACCGGTGCCGCCCGACGTCAGCCCGCGCGCAAGCACCTCACCCGTCTCGGCATCCCGAAGTGTAACGCGCACGCCGCCCATTGATGTTCCAATGAACTTGGCGCCATGACTGAGCACACGCACCGTCACCTTTGTCGGCTCGGCCATCGCCACCGATGCAGCGAATATGCTGGCCAATCCTGCCATCAGCGCGGCCATGGCCCTTTCAAGACGTTTCGATGAAAGCATCGGGAGGCATCCTTTTCAAGCAAGCGACATCGTGAGTGGTTCGACGTCACAATGCATGCGTCCCATGCCTGTCGCAGTGACTAAGTCACCGTCGAACGCGCGGTGCCTATCTGTGGGTGCATCGCAGATTGCCGCGGGCCGCATGGCGCACATGCCGGCCATGGCGCAACCTTTGGCCTCTCAAGCCCTAATCGAAACGCGGACCTTCACGCATATCGAGGGTCGGTGGCTTCGCACCGGTGTAGGGCACGCGTGGGCCCTCGACATGGGGCGGCTCTGCGGGTAATGCGAACGCACCACCTGATCCCTCTGAGGCCTGCGAGGGCACCCCGGCCGGCGCGCTGATGGTCGACTCGATCGTTTGTGCGGGAACCGCCAGGCGCCGCGGCTCGATAATCGCCTGCATGACAAGCGACGGCAACAGCATCACCACGCCCACCATGACAAGCTGAATGACGAGATATGGCAGCGCGCCCCAGTAGATGTCTGAGGTCCGGACAGGCGCCATGGTGCGGCCCGTCACGCGATCGGCATACGGTTCCTTCGGCGCCACGGAACGTAGATAGAAGAGCGCAAAGCCGAAGGGCGGATGCATGAAACTCGTCTGCATGTTGATGGCGAGCAGAATGCCGAACCAGATCATGAAGGGCGTCACGTCTGCTACACGCTCGACCACAGCACCTGATGCATCCGTCGTGGTGATCACCGCAAGTCCAAGGCCCTTCGCCAGCGCAACAGCCTCTGGTGCCGTCCTGAAAATCGTCTCAGCGACGGGCTTCAAGAGCGGTACGAGAATGAAGGCAAGCTCGAAGAAATCCAGAAAGAAAGCGAGAAGAAACACCAGCACCATCACCGCGATCAGGAAGCCATACATGCCGCCCGGCATCGAGGTCATGAGGTGCTCGACCCAGATGTGCCCGTTGACGCCATAGAAGGTCAGCGAGAAAATCCGCGCGCCAATGAGAATGAACATCACGAACGCCGAGAGCTTTGCCGTTGCCTCCGCAGCCTGCCGCACGATCACCCAGTTCAACCGGTTGGGTTCGTTGTTGGCATAGCGCTTGGCACCCGCAAGCAGCAGCGCACCGACCGCGCCCATGGCGCCGCCCTCTGTCGGGGTCGCAAGACCCACAAGGATTGTTCCAAGGACCAGGAAGATCAGAAACAGCGGGGGCACCATGACAAACGTTACACGCTCGGCCAGCGGCGAGAGAAAACCGCCCGCTCCGCGCGCAATCAGGGCGCGATTGAAGAGAGCGATAACAAGCGCCAGGAGTATCGTCACCGCCAACGTCAGGATGAAAAGATCAAGACCGGCATAGCCGGAGTCCCACATCACCGCCGTTCCGCTCAGCGAACAGACAGCCGACAAAACGCCAAGAGATGCCAGCCCGCGCGAGCCGTCTGATTTGCGGTAACCGATGCTGTCTTCCGGGAGTCCCGGCGCAACATCGGGCCGGAAAAGCGAATAGACGAAGACATAAAGAGCGTAGAGCCCTGCCAGCATCAGCCCCGGCAGCAGGGCACCCCGGTACATGTCATCGACAGAGCGCCCGAGCTGATCGGCTAACACGATGAGGACAAGCGACGGCGGGATGATTTGAGCGAGCGTTCCCGACGCGGCAATCGTTCCCGACGCAAGGCGCCGGTCATAGCCGTAGCGCAACATGATCGGAAGCGAGATCAGCCCCATGGAAATAACGGACGCCGCCACCACTCCGGTTGTCGCGGCCAGAAGCGCGCCGACGAAGATCACAGCGTAGGCCAGCCCGCCGCGAACCGTGCCGAACAGCTGCCCCACCGTTTCCAGCAGATCCTCGGCCATTCTGGATCGCTCCAGGATGAGCCCCATGAACGTGAAGAACGGTATGGCCAGCAGCGTATCGTTGCGCATCACCTCGTAGATGCGCCCAGGCATCGAGTTGAGAAGCGGCCAGGCGAGCGTAATCGTTCCATCGGAGTAGGGAGCCAGCTCAACACCGATAAAAAAGAAGATGAGCCCAATAGCTCCCAGCGAGAAGGCGACGGGATAGCCAAGCAGCAGGATGGCAATCAGCGCCGCAAACATGAACGGCGCGAGGTTCTGGGCAAGAAAAACCGCCATATGTGCTGAAATCCCCCTTAGCGCCCAACTCGATTAATCAGGACTTGTCATCGCGCGCGCCGCTGGTGACGGCATCGTGATAGCCGGCGTTGCGCGGCGGCGGTTCATCGAGCGCGCCCCGCATGATCGCGATGCGCTTGATGAGCTCCGACACGCCTTGCGCAAGGAGGAGAGCGAAGGCAATCGGGATGAGGGCCTTGATCGGCCATTGTGGCAGCCCGCCCGCATCCTTGGACTGCTCATTCTGCATCCACGAGATCGCGAAGTAGAACCATGACGTGTAGAGCACCAGGACAGCAATCGGAATAAGGAACAACGTGTGCCCGACAAGTTCGATGATGTCACGAGCACGCCGCGACAGGCGGGCATTGAGGATGTCGATCCGGATATGCTCGTTGGCCAGAAGCGTCCACGGAGCAGCAAACAGGAAAACAAGGGCGAACAGCCACCATTGCAGCTCCAGCCAGGCATTCGAACTGGTATCGAAAAGCTTGCGGACCACCGCATTGCCCGCGCTGATCACGGCGGCGACGACGATAAGCCACGCCGCCTTGCGGCCGATCCAGGTGTTCAGCGCGTCGATTCTACGGCTCAAGGCCAGAAGTGAGGTCATAATCGTCCTGTTTCGCAAGGGCCCGGCTAGCAGGTGCACAACGATGCATTGCAGTTCACAATACTGCCTTGGTATAACGGCACCAGCCGGTGACTTCCAGCGCGCGCGCCCTTAAGTATCACGCCCGTAGGGCCAACACTCGCTGACGGCGGCAACCAGGCCAAGCTGCCTGACGCCTCTCCCAGGAGCAAGGAATGACAGTGGACAAATCGAAGGTCCTCGACGCGCTGCGCCGGGTCAAGGGACCCGACCTTGAAGGAAATCTCGTGGATCTGGGCCTCTTGTCGGAAATCCTGATCCGCGATGACAGGGTCTATTTTTCGATCACTGTGCCGCCGAGCCGGGCCCGTGAACTGGAACCATTAAGACAGGCCGCGGAAAAGGTCGTGACGGATCTGGAGGGGGTCCGAGGCGCTGTCGTCGTGCTCACGGCGGAGGGCGGGGACACCAGCCGTCCCGCACCGGCGGCAAAGGATCGGCCAAGCAATGTCACCGAACACCCCCGTGTCCGCGAGGCGCGCGAGAGAGGAACGGCGGCAGACGGTGCTCGCGCACCTGCAGCAGAATCCGGACCCTCGATCAGCCCGCGCACCGCGGCACAACCGCTCGCCATCCCCGGGGTCCGGCATCTGATTGCTGTTGCCTCCGGCAAGGGCGGGGTCGGCAAATCGACTACGGCGGTCAACCTCGCCCTTGGACTGCGCGCCATCGGCCTCAAAGTCGGCATCATGGATGCCGATATTTACGGACCATCACAGCCCCGGCTCCTCGGCCTTTCCGGCAAACCCCATGTCACGAACGACAACAAGCTGAGACCCATGGAGGGCTATGGCCTTAAGGCCATGTCGATGGGATTCATGGTCGACGAAGCAACACCGATCGTCTGGCGAGGCCCGATGGTCGTGCAGGCGCTCAACCAGATGTTGCGCGAGGTGATGTGGGGCGATCTCGACGTTCTCATCATCGACATGCCGCCTGGAACAGGCGACGTCCAGCTGACCATGGCGCAGCAAGTTCCCCTTTCGGGCGCCGTGATCGTGTCAACGCCGCAGGATCTGGCGCTCATCGATGCGCGCAAGGGACTTGCCATGTTCCAGCGCGTCAACGTGCCCGTCCTCGGCATCATCGAGAACATGAGCTATTTCGTGTGCCCGAGCTGCGGCACACGGACCGACATTTTCGGACATGGCGGCGCGGAGAACGAAGCCGCCAAGCTCTCTGTCCCCTTCCTCGGCGCAGTCCCGCTCCACATGGATATTCGGACCCGATCCGATGCCGGGCAGCCCATCGTCGCGACCGCACCCGAAAGCCAGCATGCGGGCATTTATCGCGAGATCGCAGCCAAGGTTTGGGCCGAGGTGAGACATGCCGCAGGCGTTGCACAGAGCCCGCCCGACCTCATGGTTTCTCCCGCAAGCGATGTCCTGTATGTGGCTTTTGACGGGGCGGAGAAGTATGATCTGACCGCCGAGATGCTCCGTGTCATGAGCCCATCGGCTGAGGTCCAGGGCCATTCGCCCGATCAGCGGGTGACTGTTGCGCGCAAGAAGAATGTGCGCATCCGTGAGTTGAAACCCATTGGGACTTATGCTGTTCGCATCGTTTTCGACGACGGTCACGACACGGGACTTTATACCTGGGAGTATCTCAGAACACTCGGCCAGGAACAGGAAGAGCGCTGGAGCGGGTATCTCGCCGAGTTGAAGGCCAAAGGTGCCAGCCGCGAGTAGATGCACACGGAATTATTCCCTCTGTCATCGGTGATGTTCCACGGGGAACATCCCGCAGAGGGTGCATGATGTAGCCGTAGGACTGAACCGGAATTCGCGCATCCCGATGCCGGATTGCCGGTCAGTACGTCATAAATATCGGCCGCAAGGAGACCGTTATGCGCGTTAAGACATCACGCCACGTCAGGCTTGCAGCCATGCTGCTTGCAGGTCCAGCGCTCGTTCTGGCTGCGCCAGCTCAAGCCGAAACCACCGCCCCCCACGGCGTATGGCTGAATGACACCGGGCGTGGGGCCATCGAAATCAAGCCCTGCGGTTCTGCCCTGTGCGGACATGTCGTCTGGCTGCGAGACAAGAGCGACACGAAAGGCTGTGGCCGCCAGATCATTGGCGACTTGAAGCAGGTTTCAAAGGATCTCTGGGACGGCGGCTGGATCTACAGCCCCGATAAGAAGCGCAACTATGATGTCGAGGTGAAGCCACTCGCGGACGGAACACTGCGCATCAAGGGCTATGCCGGCAGCAAGATTTTCTCTCGAACCATGGTCTGGACCCCGGCCCCCGGCGACATCGAGCGGTGCGATGGCATCCAAGAGGCCAAAGCCGACGAGCGAAGCGCTCCCGTGAGTACGGCAACAAAACCGGCTCCGGACGTCTCCAATCCGAAGGCAGACGTGCCCGCCGCTGCTACGGCTCCCCGGTCGATCGAGCCGGAGGGGCCTCAGCAGGATCCTGGCCCGGTTGCTGGAACTGAGCCACAGGAAGACTCCGCTCCCGAGGTCGCCGCCACGCCTGACGACGCCGGGCCGGTTGAGCCCACCACAAGCCCTGCACCCAAGATCAGCCGAGAAGGCATCGCTGAACGGCTGGCGGAAATTGAGCGCGAAACCGGCTATGGACTGAAGCGCACGGAGAAGGGCAATTGCCGGCTCAACGTCCCCTTCGTCGTCGTCGATTTCCCGTGTAAAGACTGACAGGTCCTGCGGACGACGCAGATCGTGGCGCCGCAGGCTTCGGGCTAAACTCCGAAGCCGGCGCCGGGGAGCGGTATGCGCATGAGGATTTCGGCAACAATCACCCTGTGCGCCGTGATCTTCGCCAGCCCGGCCCTGCGTGCCGATACCCGGTCACCCGAAACGTGGCGGCCTCCTTGGGCCTCAGCGGCCGGTGAACCTGATTGCCCGCCCGCGAACGGCGATGCCGATGTTCCCGCCCAAGTGCTCGATGCTCGAACACTGACGCTGGGCAATGGCACCGAGTTCAGGCTCTCTGGCATCTTGCCGCCGAGCACCGCTGATCTGCCGGCTGATGTCGGCACTTGGCCGCTGGAGGGCCAGGCGCGAGAGGCGCTTTTGAACTTGCTGTCGTCTGACGTAGTTTTTGTCGCCCCATCGCCACCGCCGATCGATCGCTACGGGCGCCGGGTTGGCCAGGGCATGACAGCATCCACAACCGCAACGGACACCGCGAAGATCTGGCTCCAGGGTGAAATGGTCCGGCTCGGGTACGCCCGCGTTGCGCCCACACCGGGTTTTACCTCCTGCACCAGCACCCTCCTTCTCATCGAACGTGAGGCGCGAGCGGCCCGGCACGGTCTATGGAGCAATGCTGCCTACAGGCTCCGCAGGGCCGATGCCACGCGCGAGCTGAAGTCGCTGACGGGAACGTTCCAGATCGTGGAAGGCCGAGTCGCAGCCGTCGGATCTTCGCGCGAACGCGTCTATCTGAACTTTGGCGCCAACTGGCGATGGGACTTCACTGCAGCGCTTGGCGTTCGGGGCCCCAACGAGCGGGCACTCTGGGTGGAACGGCTCAAACCGCTCCAGGGCCGCATGGTCCGCGTGCGCGGCTGGATCGTCCAACGCAACGGACCGTTCGTGGATCTGACAACGCCTCACCTCATCGAGGTGATCGATTGATCAGAGGCCAGACCGGCGGCCAGACCGGCGGCCAGGCCCGCGCACAGACCGCGGCGGCCGGAAAAAAATCGCCTGGCGCGGAACAACGCCAGGCGACACAACCACTGTCAATTTCCGATGCGGCTTATGGGGAAGCCGCTTAAGCTGCCTTGACCGAGCCGGAAGCCTCCGCTTCAGCCTCGGCTTCGGCAGCCCGGCGACCGCGAGCGCTCTTGGACAGAACGTCGGTAATGCGCTGAACCGCACCGCGCTCGTCGAGCTTCTCGACCGCCGCGATTTCGCGCGCCATGCGATCGAGAGCATCCTCGTAGAGCTGACGCTCAGAGTAGGACTGCTCGGGCTGGGCCTCGGACCGGTAAAGATCGCGCACCACTTCGGCAATGGAGATGAGGTCGCCGGAGTTGATCTTTGCGACATACTCCTGAGCCCGGCGGCTCCACATCGTACGCTTGATGCGCGCCCGGCCCTTGAGGATTTCCATCGCTTTACCCACGATGCCGTCGTCGGCGAGCTTGCGCATGCCGACGCTCTCCAGCTTACCTGTCGGCACGCGGAGCGTGAGCTTTTCCTTTTCGAAATTGATGACGAAGAGCTCGAGCGACATGCCCGCGATCTCCTGTTCCTCAATTCCGATGATACGGCCGACGCCGTGCGCGGGATAAACGATGAACTCGTTGGTCTTGAAACCATGGCGCTGACTTACAGGCTTCTTCTGGGCGACCATGATCTGACGGGCAGCAGCAGCCTTTTCCGCGATGGCCTTGGGCGAAGCGGGGGGAACCTCGGCGGGCCGGGCAGGGGCCGTAATTTTGGCAGCAGACGTCTTCGCCAGCGCTGCGGGCACTGCACGCTGAGGCGCCGCGGGAACGGCACCGGCCGCGCGGGCACGATGAGCAGCAAAAGCTGCGGCCGTCGCGCCTGCTTTTCGTCCATGGGCAGCAGCTGGAACCGGCTTGTGGGCAAGCTGCGAGGCCGCGGCTGCCGGACCCGCCGGAACCTTCCCAGCCGACGCCGCCGATGCTTTGACAGCAGCCGGTTTGGCCTGGTCAAGCTTAGGCTGACCGAGCTTGGACTGAACCGGCTTCGAAGAAGCTGGCGTGCCGGTCTTGGCACCCGGCTTGGTTGGCGCAGCCATCTTTTGAACGGGCGCGTTCACTTTGGCTGAGGATTTGACGTCTTTGGCCGGTGCTGCGATTGCGGACTTGGCCGGCTTGGCGGCTTTGGGCGCAGCAGCAACCGGAGCCTTAGCGGTCGCTTTGGCGGGCTGGGTCTTCGATGCTGTCGGCGAGGTGCGCGTGGCACGAACAGGAGGGGCCGCGTGGCTGGACTTGGTCGTGCGGACGGCTGCCTTCGTGGGCTTTGCCTTCACCGCGATCTTTTTCTTCTGAGCCATGCGTCGTCTCGCTTTTTACTCGATGCCTACGTCTTATGTGGGGTCGCCGAATGCGGCCCCGCTTCACGCCACCGGTCACTTTCCGGCAGCTGTCCTCGCCTTACCTCACATCACCATGCAGACCGACGTCCTTTCCTGTCATTTGCCGCCTTGACCGATTTCGCCGGAGGTCAACCCGGAGATCAACCCGGCCGGCGGCCTCTAAATCCTTTTGGTGACCCGGCGTTGCAGCCGTCGTGAACTTGCCGTTGTCGCCTTGCAGCGCGATCACCTCGAACCCTGAAGGGGCAACGCCGCGCCCGCTCCACCTCGGCCAAGTCACCTCAGCCAACTGCTTTCCCTCAACCTGACGTCGAAATCGCGCTGATCTTTCGATCTCCAACAGGGCAAAGTCGCAACCCTCCACCGCATTGACGGTGGTTCAGCACTTCGAGCGCGTCACAATTAGAGCCGAACAGCAACGAGTTCCCGCTGCGTTCCTGTTCGTTCTGTGTTTATTCCTTCAGCGGGCCACTTGAGGACCTGTATAACACAATCTTCACACGAAATGAAGGGAGGGTGACCGCGGCTATTTCGGTCCCCTTAATATGAACACAGTTCATCTGCCTCGGCGGCTGTAGCATTCAGCCAACCGGGGTCGTTTCACGCACCGCAGCAACGCAGCTGCGGCGGACATTCAATCCCCGGTGCCAGGTTCCGGAGAGAAATACTTTTCAAACTTGCCAGCCTCGTCCTTGAACGCATCAGCCTCCGGCAATGAAGGCTTCTTCGAGGTCAGGTTTGGCCACTTGTCGGCGTATTCACGATTGAGGTCAAGCCAGCGCTCAAGACCGGGCTCAGTATCGGGCTTGATGGCGTCGACAGGACACTCCGGTTCGCAGACCCCACAATCGATACACTCGTCGGGATGAATGACGAGCATGTTCTCGCCTTCATAGAAGCAATCGACCGGGCAGACTTCCACGCAATCGGTGTACTTGCACTTGATGCAGTTCTCGTTGACGATATAGGTCATGCGAACTTGTCCAGGTGTGAGAGCAGCGGGCGTTCGCGCTCCATTCCGCGTCTCTTAGCGACCGTTCGCGGGGCAGACAATCCGAAAAATGTCCACCTCAGTTGCGCAATTTGCCGCCGAAAACTTGCCATCAGAGGTCCCCCTTCAGCCGGTCCGTCAACCGTCGATCGCGTTTGGTAGGCCGACCGCTGCCGGCAATGCGACTTGCGATACCACGTAAGCCGAGCGGCTGCCCAGACCCGCTCGATGGCTCGGGGTTCTCCACAATCGAGAGGTCCAGGAACAAGCGCTGCGCATCGGCTGCCGATCCCCGCCGCAAGGCCAGATCACAAATCTGGAGGACCTTGACCCGCGGACCCAATGAAATGGTCACCACGTCTCCGCAACGCACCTGCTGACTGGGCTTCAGCATCTTCACGCGATTGATGCGGACCTTTCCCCCAACCACCAGAGCCGAGGCCTGCGTGCGGGTCTTGGCAACGCGCGCGCACCACAGCCACTTGTCGAGGCGTTGTGACAGTTGCGGGCTATCCCCCTCATCGCGATCGGGACCGTCGATCATGAGTTCTTATCTCGGGCAGCCCGCTCCATCGCGTCTTTCAGGGCCAGAAGCGAGGCAAAGGGCGAATCCACGTCCGCGGTGACCTTGCGAGGCGGGGCTGCTGACACCGCACGGGCGGGCCCGCCGCGCTCGGTCCCATGCTTGCGATCCCGGCCGCGCGATCCATGCCGCTGATCTGATCGGCGATCGTGATCTTGGCCTGCGCCGTGACCTTTGCGAGACCTATCATGAGACGAATCGTGCGGCCGACCTGGCGACCTGTCATGAGACTTATCGCGGTTGCGTTCATGGCGATGGCGCTTGGCGGGAGCATCTGGCTCCACACTACCCTGCGTGCCGGCATGAGCATCCGCACCTGGAGCGGCCACACTCTCCGCGGGTCCAACCGGGGTTCGCTGAACCCGGTCCCGGCGTGCCGAACCATCCTGGCTGCGGTGTGAGCGGCCAGACTTGGTATGCTCTCGTGAGTCTGGGCGACTTTCCGAACGATGATGCCGGCGTGGCCGCCAGATCTCATCCCAGACCTCCGCGCTGCCCTTCACGCCATCGGCCGATGGCTCTGCCCCCGTTTCCGATGCCGTTTCAGCCCCAGCATCGGTGAAGCCTTCGTGTGAGACGGACTGCTGTGTCGCGCTTTCCGCCGCATCGGACGCGTCTGCTCCTTCCACGGCGGCGATGTCAGCAACTTGCTCCGCTGCTTCTGCCCCGTTCGCTGCAACAGCGCTGCCGTCAGGCTCTCCAATGGCCTGTGCCGCCGGTGCGACAGGGCGCGGCCGGCGTTCCAGCCTGAAGCCCAGGGCTTTGAGAACTTTACTCAACTCTTCAATCGAGCAGCCCAGTATCGACATCATCTCCGGCGTGGCCGTGAAGCCACCATCACCGGTCGAGCCAAGTGGCCGTTTGGCATCCGGGTCGCGGCCGTTGCGCCATGCCAAAAGCGGGCGGATCATATCAGCAAGCCGCTCCAGCATGTCGAAGCGGATCACACGCGGGCCGCAAACGTGATAACCCGCGGCGCGGTAGAACCCTTCCGGGACATCGGGTTCGACGGCGCTGGACGTCAATCCCGGACGCGGCGGGGCTGGGGGACGATCGCGCTCCAGACCAGTCTCGGCTCCATGACGCAATAGCCAGAGCACAAGCGTCAGTTCCGCTGCAGCGGGTTTCAGCAGCAGAGGAAAATGGATGTTGAAGGCGCCGAAGCGCACACCGTACTTGCGCAGCTGCGCGCGCGCGCCCTGATCGAGGCTCTTCAATTCCTCCGCGATCGCCTCGCGCTTTAAAACTCCGAAATTCTCCGCAAGACGGAAGGCGATGCCGCGCGCCAGCCCCTGAATATCTTCCGCCTTGGAAAGCGTTATGAGCGGCTTCAGCTTCTCCGCGATCGTCTCAGCGATCCAGCTTTCGAGCTTTGATTGGACCTTCTCGCGATCCGGACCGGTGAGGTGCTCATCCGCGAGCAAAATCACGGAGGGTGCGAGCGGGTTGTCGGAGGCTTCGAGCCGAGCGATCTCCTCGTCGCGCCACAGGATCATTCCCCGGCGATCGATCTTGAACGCGTCGGCCTGTGCAGCCACAACACGCCGCACCCGCATCGCGAGTTCACCGGACAAGACCTGGGCAGCCGCGCTGCGGGCCGCCTTTCCGTGAATGCCCTCCGAGCTGGAATCGGGCGAAAAGCGAAATCCTCTCAGTCGCCCGACGAAGTGATCCTCCACATTGACGGCACCATCTTCGGCAATCTCGGCGCTGAGTTCCTCCTTGTCTCGCATGCCCTTCATCAGCGCGCTCGTTCTGCGATCGACGAAGCGCTGTGTGAGACATTCGTGCAGGGCATCCGACAACGCATCCTCAATCGCGCGCGTGCGCCCCTGCCAATGAACCGGGTCAGCAAGCCAATCGCTGCGGTTGGAAACAAAGGTCCAGGTGCGGATGTGAGCAAGCCGGGTGGCAAGCGTATCGATATCTCCATCGACGCGATCAGCAATTGCCACCTGACGTGCAAACCAGTCTTCCGCGATGCGTCCCCCCGGTCCCATCAGATCTTTGTAGAGAGTCGAAATCAGCTCTGCGTGACTCTGGCTGGAAATTTTACGGTAGTCGGGAATCTGGCAGACCTCCCACAGGCGCATGACCGCGGATTGCGATGAGGCAAGATCTCTCACCTCGCGGTCGTCAGCCACAGTCTCCAGCGCAATCACGTCGTCGGACATCCGCGCGCGCGTCAGCCGCTGGAGTTGCGGGAGAGTGCGTAGGGATTCGCGAAGGGCTTCAAGGGAGCGGAAATCCATCTCGCGGTTGCGCCACTGCAGAACCCGAACCGGCTCGAAGGTATGGGTCTCGATGCGCTCCACGATATCGCCATCGAGCGGGTCGCACGCTCCGGTGACGCCGAAAGTACCGTCGTTCATGTGACGGCCCGCACGGCCCGCGATCTGCGCCAGCTCCGCCGGTGTCAAATTGCGGAAGTTCTGGCCATCGAACTTGCGCACGGCCGAGAACGCGACATGATCCACGTCGAGATTGAGCCCCATCCCGATCGCATCTGTCGCCACGAGAAAGTCGACGTCGCCGGACTGATAAAGGGCCACTTGCGCATTGCGGGTGCGGGGCGAAAGCGCACCTAGGACCACCGCCGTTCCACCGCGCTGGCGGCGGATCAACTCAGCGATGGCGTAAACTTCACTGGCTGAAAACGCAACGACAGCGCTCCGCTGGGGCAGCCGCGTAATCTTCTTTTCTCCCGCATAACTGAGCTGGGACAGGCGCGGCCGCGATATGAAGTTGGCGCCGGGAACGAGATCAGCAATGGCACCGCTCATCGTCTGGGCGCCGAGCAGCAGGGTTTCGCTGCGTCCACGGGCATGCAGCAGCCGGTCAGTGAAGACGTGCCCGCGCTCCGGGTCGCCCGCGAGTTGGACCTCATCGATTGCGAGGAAATCCACATCCACGTCGCGCGGCATGGCCTCTACGGTGGCCACCCAGTAGCGCGCACGCTCGGGTTTGATCTTCTCTTCGCCGGTGACAAGCGCCACCTTGTCGGCTCCAACGCGCTGCGCAATCTTATCGTACACTTCGCGCGCGAGCAGTCTGAGCGGCAGCCCGATCATACCGCTCTCGTGTCCGAGCATGCGTTCGATAGCCAGATGTGTCTTGCCGGTATTGGTCGGTCCGAGCACCGCTGTGACGTTGCGGATGCGGGATTCGAGGTCACTGCCCATGCTGGCCCTCTGCGATCAGCGCCGAGCCTCGTGACGGCGCGCCCCTGGCATTGCATCGCCTTCGGGGGAGATCAAGACCTTACATGCGAAATGAAGGGATGTTGAGCAATCGTGAGCAACCCCTGGAACGGCGCCGGGCGAGCCACCTGCGGCCCGCCCGAACGAGGGGTATGCAATGAAATGCGGCAGAGTCGTCAATCAACGAGTGCGATCTCGGTATCTCCGGAACCGGCAACATCAATTCGCTGAGCTTCGATGGTCACCGCACCGGCCATCGTCGGCAGTTTGACCCGGTAAGGCACCCAAATTCCCGCCTGTGGCACAGATCGCATGGAGACCTCGATATCCTGGCTGTCGGCCAGTGCGCGGGTTTCGGCCGTGTTGCGGTACCCGGCGACCGGCGTATAGCGCACACGGCAGACCACGCCCTCGCTGAGGGGCTGACCCGGCGAGGATGCAATCTGTTCCTTTCGCAGCAGCACCAAAGCGACATCGAACCGCTGTTTTCCGTCGAATAGCGCCAGCTTGCGGCCGCAAGGGCTCCCTGAAGAGGGGCGGCTCATCATGACCAGTGCGCTCAGGGGATCGATGACACCCTTCACATGGGGCCGGGAAATAGGCACAAAATCGGGTGTGGACGGGGTTTCCGGCAGGGCCGTCAGTTCCGAGACACCGGCCTCGTCGAAGCGCATACGGACCAATCCTGAAGCCGAACTGCCTGCGAAGTCGAAATCATACCCGGAGGGCCGAACCACGCCGCCGGAAACCGTGCCGGCGACACGCGTTTCACCCTTCCAGTGAAATGCGCCCAGGAGCGCCGAAAGCTCCACCGTGCTGCTGGCGATATACGACCGGCCGCTGTGGCGCTGATCGAGCCTCACATCGCCAATATTGAACCCATTGAAATAAATCGTGTATTGCCCACCGATCTCGACCGGCGCGGCCGTCTTTGGCGATTTAGTTTGGGCGAGAGCTGGTGGGTTGGCGCCGATGCCGGCGACAAGGGCTGCAACACCAGCCAAAACGAACGAACGGCCGCGAACTGAGAAACTCGACATGGGTACACCACAGGTACTTGATACCGCGACCGGAACGCGCCGCACATGGTTAATGAACGTTGGAGACCAAAGTTTGTTCCCTCCTCAGCATGGGCGCGAAAGGTAAAGATTTCCCTGTTTGCCGCTCCAATCCGAAACCGTTTTTCGGGCGAGTTCGAATCCAGCGGCGCTGGATGCTCTCCCTGTCTGCGGCACACGGGATTGTAAGACGAACCAGCGGAGGCTTGACGCTGGGGCGGACTGTCAACTATACGCTGGGCACGTTCCCGCCGCCTTCGGGCTGGCGGGCATTGCTTTTTTCAGGCCAGTCGCCCGGTCATACGGGCCAGCGCGCCACGCGACAGGGAAAGCATCCCACCGCGGCCGGCTGCGCGTGATCGAGGAGAGAGTTATCCCATGACCCGGCGTTGTGAATTGACCGGCAAGCTGCCCCTGTCCGGACAGCTGAGAAGCCATGCCGAGAACAAGACCAAGCGCAAGTTCCGCCCCAACCTCGTCAACGTGACACTGCTCAGTGAAACGCTGGCGCGTCCGGTCAAGCTGCGCATCAGCGCTCATGCTTTACGCTCCGTCGAGCACAACGGCGGCCTGGATGCGTTTTTGATGAAGGTCGGAGACGACCAGCTTTCAGCACAGTGCCAGAAGCTGAAACGCGAAATCGCCAAGTCTAAGGCCGCGTCTAAGGCAGCGGCCGCCTGATCTGGCGCTGCAAATCGGGACGCCATGCGCTACACGCGAAAGCACGACGCCTGGGTCACGGCGCTGTGCTGTTGACGTGTTCAGCCTTGCGCAGTGTGAACTGCAAAAGCAATGTCCGCTGAAGCAGTGCATTGAAGTTGTCGTCTGACAAGACCGTCAACACAATCGCACCATCGGCCGCGACATGTGTCGTGATCGCTTCCATGTTGTCGATCTCGTAGCGCATATCGGCATCGATCAGCACCTCCCCATCGAGCACCGCCCCTGGCACAATGTCAGCTGCATCGATTCTTCGAATGCGCATGCGAACGCCGTCGAAAACCCGGTAGCGCCGCTCAAGAACGACGAGAGACCCATCCGGCAACGACGCAGCCCCAGTGAGGGCATAATCGTCGCGATTGAGGATGGAAAACCTCGCCACTTTGCCGCGTGTCCACATCCATCCCGCATGATGGTCAGACCCTGTTTCAGGGTGCTCCCACAGAGCGATCAGCGCACCCTTGTGCGGCCCGCTGCCGAGTATCGCTAACGCTTCGAGACCGTTCAATTTGTCTCGTGGCATGTCTTTGGGCAGCGGCAGATAGCCTTTCGGCGCCATGATCACCCCGTCGCGGATGGGAAAGCGGCCGATGCGGGAGTTCTGCTCGAACGAAATGTAGGCTTCCCCGTTCCGCAGGTTGCCGCTCGACAGCGCGATGCCTTCCGCGTCCCGGTCGCGGTTTCGCCGTAGCCTGCTGCCATCCCGCGCCCTCAACGGACCGATCACGGCCCCTTCGAGGCCGCGGAGCACCGTACCGTCGTAGACAATGCGTGCAGACATCCATGTGCCCGCATCGGAGATCGCAAGCAAGGCCTGCCCATCACGTGAGACTTCCAGACCCGACCAGCCGCCAAAGTTGGATGAAACGGACGTCAACTCCAATCCGCCCCGCCACTCCAGTTGGCCAAAGCGCGTGGCACCTGTCGGCAGTTTCTCAAACGAAGCGAGCGGCCGCGCCTCGATGACAATCGCGTCACGGTCGAACTGTGCAGCATCCGGTTTCATCGCGGCAAGCGCCCAACCGGCGGTCACCGCCATCGCGATTCCGACGGCGCAAATTGCATGGAGGGCGGGAGCACGCAGCACCTCGCGCGCACGGCGTCCATGACGTGATTTTTTGTTCATGAACCTATGCCGCGAGATAGAGCCCTCTGCTCAGTTGAGAACACGCCTCGGACCCTTCGCGGGCACACCGCGCCGGCTTCGCGCGCCTGCAGTCTCGTCGAAGAGTTCGACAAGCTTGTCGGTCATGGCACCGGCCAGCTCACTCGCATCGGTAATCGTCACCGCGCGGCGATAATAGCGTGTCACGTCGTGGCCGATGCCGATCGCGATCAACTCGACCGGCGATCGGGTCTCGATTTCGTGAATAACCTGGCGCAGGTGAGTCTCCAGATAGCTCCCGGTGTTCACCGACAAGGTGGAATCGTCGACCGGCGCCCCATCGGAGATCATCATCAGAATGCGGCGTTGCTCGGGCCGCGTCAGCAGGCGCTGATGCGCCCACGCGAGCGCCTCCCCGTCGATGTTCTCCTTGAGCAGTCCTTCCCGCATCATCAAAGCGAGCGCGCGCTTCGAACGCCGCCAGGGTGAATCGGCAGTCTTGTAGACGATATGACGCAGATCGTTGAGCCGGCCCGGGTTCGGCGGCTTCCCGGCCGCCAACCAGCGCTCCCGCGCCTCGCCGCCCTTCCATGCGCGCGTCGTAAATCCGAGGATTTCAACCTTGACGCCGCATCGCTCCAGAGTGCGCGCGAGAATATCCGCACAGCACGCCGCCACCATGATCGGTCGCCCGCGCATGGAGCCGGAATTGTCCAGAAGGAGTGTGACGACCGTGTCGCGGAAATCGGTATCGCGTTCGCTCTTGAAAGACAGCGGATACATCGGATCGATGATGATGCGGGTCAGCCGCGCGACGTCGAGCGTGCCTTCCTCCAGATCGAAATCCCAAGCCCGGTTCTGCTTGGCGAGCAGCTTGCGCTGCAGCCGGTTGGCAAGCCGCGAAACGGTGCTCGCCAGCACCTTCAATTCCTTATCGAGGAAACTGCGCAGCCGATCGAGTTCCTCCGGCGTCGAAAGATCTTCCGCCTCGACCACTTCATCGTTGTGGCTGGAGAATACTTTGTAGCCGAAATGTTCGGGCGCATCGAGCACCG
The DNA here is from genome assembly GCA_964655725.1 of uncultured Hyphomicrobium sp. Taxonomy (GTDB): domain Bacteria; phylum Pseudomonadota; class Alphaproteobacteria; order Rhizobiales; family Hyphomicrobiaceae; genus JAGVSR01. The sequence goes on along the minus strand of CAZZPH010000003.1, from coordinate 11,996 downwards.
AAAGATTGGGCCGCCACGGCTCCGTCGCGTCGCTCTCGCCTTCGGCGTCCGCGTCGGTTTCTACGTCCTCTGTCTCGCCAGCGTCGGCGGTCTCGGTCGACTCACCTGCTTCACCATCCGCTTCGCTGTCGTCGCCGGAGTCCTGCTGGCCGGCCTGGGCCTCCTCGTCGCCCTCATTCTGTTCCTCGCCGCCGTCGGGGCTTGTCTCGTCGTCATCCTCGGTCTCGTCGCGCTCGCCATCCTCGGGCTTCTCGGAGAGCTCAAGCGCTCGCAGCATGTCCCGGACCAAGCGGCCAAACGTCTCCTGGTTCTCCAGATTATCCGCCAGCTTCTGCAATGTCGTGCTGCAGCGCTGATCGAGGAGCGGGCGCCAGACATCGAGCAGGCCGCGCGCCGTCTCAGGAGGAGTGGCACCCGTCAGGCGCTCACGCACGACAAGCGCCAGCGCTTCTTCGAGTGGCGCTTCCTCGCGCGAATGGATCGTGGCAAAGCGGCTGTGGGCATAATGGTCCTCGCACTTTGCTGCGAGGTTCTGCGCAACGCCTTGCATGCGGTTGGCGCCGATGGCCTCCACGCGCGCCCGCTCGATCGCCTCGAAGATCGCGCGCGCCTCGCCCGACTGAGGCGCCAGGCGCTTATGCAGCTTCGCATCGTGACATGCGAGCGTGAGGGCGAGACTGTCGGCCCAGCCGCGCACGACAGCAACTTCGCGCGCCGATGGCACACGAGCGGGCTCGGGCAGATGGACGTTGTGGCCTTCGATGGCCGGCTTGCCGGGCGAGAAGTCGACATTGACCTTGTCGTCACCCGCGATCGCACGCACGGTCAAACCGACGACCCGTTTCAGCGGCTCCGAAGGGGCTTCCTTGCGCTTTTGTGGCGGAGTCGTCATTGGATGCATCCCGTTCGTGCGGCACGGGCGTATGCCAGGAGTTCATCGCGCACGATTGGCTTCTCAGCGAGCCAATCGTCAATCGCGGCCACAGCACGGTGACGAAGCGGTCTTGGAAAATGACCAAGGCCATGCAGCGCACTTTCGATGCAGGCGTCGTTTTGCAGCCGAAGTGCTGCGGTCAGCACTTCCAGAAGGGCATCTGTGCCCGATGACGAACGCAAAGCCATCACGTCGAACGGGCTGACATCCCAAAGCATGTAGGTAAGGAATTCGAGCGGATTGCCAGCGCTCTCGTTACGATGCCCAAGAACCGGCGGACAGCGCTTGGCAAGACAATCCCGGTAGAGCGGGATCAGTGATTTCACGACCTCGGATTTGAGCACATCATTCACGCCCGCCCCCGCAATCGTATGCGCAAAGTCTGCGAAGTTGCAGAATAACAAGGCCTGCAGTCCAACCGACACTTGCGTGTCGCTATAAGCGGTGAGATCTCGCCCCGAATGCAGAAACGTCAATCTCATCAAGTCCGCGACGTCGTGGGGGGGCGCCCCGAATGCCCACTCCATGCTGAACGGATCGTCGTCCTCAGCCGTGCGGCCAAATACGAAGGCCAGCCACTCCTCATAGCGCGGATGCGGGGTGAGCATGGGGCTCCTGACGCCCTTTTCCTGCCTGGCCAGAAGACGAGCCAACTTAACTCAGCGCCACGTTGGCAGCACTTTCGGGCAGTTCCTCTCCGAAGGCGCGCTGATAGAACTCCGCCACCAGCGGCCGTTCCAACTCGTCACACTTGTTGAGGAAGGTAACCCGGAAGGCAAAGCCGATGTCGCCGAAAATGTCAGCGTTCTCCGCCCATGTGATGACGGTGCGCGGGCTCATGACGGTGGACAGATCGCCGTTGATGAAGGCGGAGCGCGTGAGATCGGCCACGCGCACCATGGCGCCGATCTGTTTGCGCTTAGCCTCCGATTTCGCGAATGACTTGACCTTTGACAGAACGATCCGAACCTCGTCGTCGTGAGGCAGGTAATTGAGCGTCGTCACGATCGACCAGCGATCCATCTGGCCCTGGTTGATCTGCTGTGTGCCGTGATAGAGCCCCGACGTGTCACCGAGCCCGATGGTGTTGGTGGTCGCAAACAACCGGAATGCCGGGTGCGGCTTGATCACCTTCGACTGATCGAGAAGCGTGAGTTTGCCCGAGACCTCCAGCACGCGCTGGATAACAAACATCACGTCGGGCCGACCCGCGTCATACTCGTCAAATACCAGCGCGGTGTTGGATCGCAGGCAGTACGGCAGGATTCCCTCGCGGAACTCCGTCACCTGCTTGCCGTCTTTCAGAACGATCGCATCCTTGCCCACAAGATCGATGCGGCTGACGTGACTGTCGAGATTGACGCGAATACAGGGCCAGTTGAGCCGCGCTGCCACCTGCTCGATGTGCGTCGACTTTCCCGTGCCGTGATACCCCTGGATCATCACCCGCCGGTTGTGCTTGAAGCCGGCAAGGATCGCGAGCGTCACGTCGCGATTGAACAGGTAATCGGCGTCGAGATCGGGCACATGCTCGCTCGGCTTGGCAAAGGCGGGCACCTCCATGTCCGTTTCGATGCCAAAGAGCTGGCGAACGGACACCTTCATGTCGGGTAAACCGGCAGCATCCTTCCCGTTCGAACCTGTCTGTTGAGTGGGCGCGCGCATATTCGGCCTTCTTGCATCTTGAGAACCCGCGCAGAGCCGCATCGTCCGGCTTCACCTGCTCCGGGTTCGGGATTGGCCGGCCGTTCGAGCGATCAATATGACCGGCGGGTTTCTAGGTGGACCTTATCGCGATCGGGCGATTCAGACCAAGCCTGCTTGTTTCAGATAGTTATAGGCTTGGATGATCTCGCGCAATGTTTCCTCGGAGCGCGTGTCGCCGCCGTTGGCATCGGGATGGTGGCGTTTGACGAGGTCCTTGAAGCGCGACTTGATTTCAGTACGCGCCACACCCTGTTGCAGCCCAAGTGTGGCAAGCGCCTTGCGCTCCAGCGGACGAAGCTGCCGCCGGCTTTCCACCGGTTCGGCCCGCGATTTCTTAGCCCGCCAGGCAAAGAATGCCCCCGCTTGACCCGCCGGCGAGCTTTCGGGAGCGGGGGGATTGTCCTCACGTCCCTGGGCTGTTCCGTGGGCCCACGAGTTGGCGCCGAGCTTCCAGGTTGGACGATGACCCGTCAGCGCATCCTTCTGGAAGTCCGCCACCTCTACGTCGGACATTCCGTCGAAGTAATTATATGTGGCGTTATACTCCCGCACGTGCTCCACGCAGAACTCGAAGTATTCACCATCCCGGCCGCGGCCTTTGGGCGCACGGTGGGTGGCCGGTGCCGTGCAGCCCTTGCGCTGGCAACGCGCGCCCGTGCGCGGCCGCTCCTCGCCGGCACCCTTCTTGGCGCCGATCCGGATACTGTCGAAATATTTCGAGTCGAGCTTCATGGGAGGCAGTATGATCAAGCTGTACGCGCGAGACAAGATCGTCATGAGGGCAGAAGACGTGACGTTGCCTGACCGCCATAGGCCGCGCCGTAAATTGTACACGAAAGCGCAACCAAAAACTTGTGAGGCGAGACGATGTCGGTCCAAGACAGAATTCGCGAGAAGCTGATGATCGGCCTTGAACCAATCCGCCTCGACGTGGTCAACGAGAGTGACCTCCATGCCGGCCACCGCTCCTCGCCAGGCACAGGAGACAGTCATTTCCGAGTGCTCGTTGTATCCCCCAGATTCAAGGGCCGCTCTCGTGTGGATCGCCATCGGATGGTCAACGAACTTCTGGCCGAAGAGCTGGCCGGTAAAGTCCACGCCCTGGCCCTGAAGACCCACGCCCCCGGCGAGGCGATCGATTAAGGCCTTGCCCCACCGCAACCTCGACCCGGACTTGATGCCGGCATTGCGTTGCCTATAGTGCGGCGCCGCACACCCAAGCTCCCACCCACAGGATCGCCAGATGTCCGATGTCGCAAGCCCCGCCTCAGCCCAGCCGGCCGCCCCCGCAAAAGGCACGACACGGAAAGTCGTCCTGGCCTATTCCGGCGGACTAGATACCTCCATCATCCTCAAATGGCTGCAAGAGACCTATGACGCCGAGGTTATCACCTTCACCGCGGATCTCGGTCAGGGCGAGGAATTGGAACCGGCGCGCGCCAAGGCTCTGATGCTCGGCATCAAGCCCGAAAACATCTTTATCGACGACCTGCGCGAGGAGTTCGTTCGCGACTACGTGTACCCGATGTTCCGCGCCAACGCTCTCTACGAGGGTGTGTACTTGCTCGGCACATCCATCGCCCGCCCCCTGATCGCCAAGAAGCAGATCGAGATCGCGCGCAAGATGGGTGCGGATGCGGTCTGTCATGGCGCCACAGGCAAGGGCAATGATCAGGTCCGCTTCGAGCTTGGCTACTATGCGCTCGAGCCCGGCATCCGCATCATTGCGCCCTGGCGCGAATGGGACTTCAAGAGCCGCGAGGACCTGATCGCCTTCGCCGAAGCCCACCAAATTCCCGTCGCCAAGGACAAGCGCGGCGAAGCACCTTTCTCGGTCGACGCCAACCTCCTGCACTCATCCTCCGAGGGCAAGGTGCTGGAGGACCCCAACGAGGAGCCGCCGCCGTACGTCTACATGCGCACCATCGCGCCGGAGGATGCTCCCGACAAGGCGACCATCATCACGATCGGATTCGAGAGAGGCGACGCCATCTCGCTCGACGGCAAGCCCATGAGCCCGGCGGCACTTTTGACCGCACTTAACGACCTGGGCCGCGACAATGCCATCGGGCGTGTCGATCTCGTCGAAAATCGTTTCGTAGGAATGAAATCCCGCGGCGTCTACGAAACACCCGGAGGCACGATCCTGCTCGCAGCACACCGTGCCATCGAAAGCCTGACGCTGGACCGCGGAGCAGCGCATCTGAAGGACGACCTGATGCCGCGCTACGCTGAGCTGATTTACAACGGCTTCTGGTTCAGCCCTGAACGCGAGATGCTGCAGGCGCTGATCGACAAAAGCCAGGAAAATGTCGAGGGCGAGGTCCGCCTGAAGCTCTACAAGGGCAACGTGATCGTCATCGGGCGGCGGAGCGCGAAATCGCTGTACTCATCCACGCTCGTGACCTTCGAGGACGACCGCGGCGCCTACGACCAGAAGGACGCCGAGGGCTTCATCCGCCTCAATGCGCTGAGACTACGGACCCTCGGCGTGAGAGATCGCCCTTAGATAACGCGATGCCAGCCCCGGACGGCGCTCATGCGCGCTCCCAGCCCTTCGGGCCCAAGCGCTCCTGGGGCATAAAGCGCGTCTTATAGTCCATCTTCCGCGAGCCCTCGATCCAATAGCCGAGATAGACGTACGGCAGCCCGAGTGCGCGAGCCTCGGCGATGGTTTCAAGAATCATGTAGGTGCCCAGCCCGCGCCGGCTCTCGGTCGGTTCGTAAAAGGAATAGACCATCGAGATCCCATCGCTCAGACGGTCACACAGTGCGGCGGCGGCGAGTGGCCATGCCGATGGCTCCGAGCCCAGAGCATTCTCCACCGGCCTGATGCGATATTCGGTGATGGAAGTCTCAAGCACACTCTCCTCTACCATCAGTGCATAGTCGAGTGCGCTCATGTCCGCCATGCCCCCATCGGAGTGGCGCGCATCGATGTAGCGGCGAAACAGGGCGTACTGCTCGGCCGTCGGTTCAGCCGGCCGGCGGTAGCCCGACAGATCTTTGTTCTCGGCCAGAACGCGGCGCATGGACTCTGAGGGTTGGAAATCATCCACCACGACGCGCACGGACACGCAGGCATGGCAGCCCTCGCAGTAGGGCATGTAGGCGATGTTCTGGCTGCGCCGGAATCCGCCCCGCAGCAGGTTGTCGACAAGGGCGGGTGCTTTGTCATGGGTCAGATGTGTGAACAGCTTGCGCTCAAGACGGCCTGACAGGTACGGACACGGCTGAGCGGCCGTGACATAGAATTCCGGGAACTGCTTGCCCTGCTCTGTCATGCTCAGAGTGCCTCCAGGGGGCCATGCCCCATTCGACCCCACGAGGACCCGATGGTCCCATTTAATTCAGGCGCGGAGATGATACGCGCCGCTCGACGTTCTTCAACCCATCGGACGACATGATAACAATCAATCTTTGAACAAAAATCGCGCTCGTTCCCGGTGACGATCCGATTAACCTGCTGCGGCTGGAGGAGGAGGCGTCGTGCGCCGGGGTTGCGACGTAGATGGAATCGAGGAGGACGGGGTGCTGGTAGCCCCCCCTGCGGCCGCGGGCGGCGGTGGCGCTGACCGGTGCCGCGCTGGTTCCGGCGATGAACGCATCTCAGCTTCCGGTATCGGCGCTGCCGGGGCGTGCGCCGGTGGCCATGCGGCCTGAGTAGCGGAAGCACGGCCCAGGCGGTAGCCGATATAGCCCGCCACAAGCGCTACGATCAGCAGTTGCAGAAAAGCGCTGGTCTCCATGCCGTCACCATCCCGGTTCGATCCTCGGTCTGCGGAGGACTGCAAAACCCAGGTTAGCGGCTCTCATCGCATTCGGGAAGGCGAACTTCGTGGCAAAAGGGTCTGATGACGGCCAAGCATCTTGCTTGGGACGGCCACGCCATCAACGATCGGATGTCACCAGTTGCGAGGTCGCATCTGGTGCCGGGTCGATCGAAGCATGCGTCAGCCATGCCAAACTTCCCACGCCAACCGTAAGGATCACGAGCCCCAGGATGGCGCGCCGGATCGCCCAGCCCAAACCGAATGCCGCCGTGTCTCGACGCGACGTGGTATCAGCCAGCCGCTCCTGCAATTCGATTGACATCTATGTTCCGAGCCCCCGGCTCTCTTTTGAATTGGATTTGTCAGCGCTCAGGTTCGCGATGCACCGCTGTCTGAGTTGGCCAACCGGCCTGATTGGCCCCACAAACTTCGGGTGCTCATCATGATCATGACGCACAGCCGACCTTGCGAAACGGTCGTTCGCGCATCGGCCCCCAAAGTCCCGGCGCGCTGCGAGTTTCGTTCCGCGAAGCTTCATTCGAAGGAGACCATGGGACGCCCGGCCTTCGATGGTCAAGCCTCCGGTGACGACCGATTGGATTCTTACCCAGCGCGTGACTGCGGTGCCACTGCGGCCCATCTGATCCGGCCCAACTGGATTTACTTATGTGATGCTGGAGGTCGACATGCGCCGGTATGCATCATGACGGACCGGCGACGCTCAACCTGCCACGACCGGTCGCAACGTCTCGAACAGCAGCCGCTCGCGCGCCTGCCCGTCCTTGACTGACAAATGCGCACTGAACCAATCACGCACCATCGTGCACACGCGCTCTCGCGGGGCCTCCGAAAGGGCCTTGGGATCGGCAAACAACTTGATGTCATCCTGGCTCCACCCGAGCAGCCCGAGCTCTGCGGCCAAGAGATCATAATCGCTCTTTTGAGGCTGATTGCGCGCGGCCGGCGACTTTCGCCCCTCCGCGACGGCTGTAAACACAGCCTGCAACTGTGCATGAAGCGCCTGCCCCTCTGCAGGCTTCTGGATGAGGGCGACCGCGGCTGGGGTCATCTCACCCTTGCTGATAAAACCGTAGCAAGCATCGACGCTTGACGCCCGCAGGGCTGTCAGACTTTCAATGAAGGCTTTGGCAATGTCCTGGAGCCGCCCAGAACTTGCCGCCAGCGCCTGATCGGCATGCTTGCGTCGCAACGCGACGATTCCTTCGATCAACTTCGCGTTGACCTCCGGCTCTGGCTTTTTGTCCGCGCTCAACCGGCCCAGTTCATTCAGGCGCTCGGAGTACCAATCCGGAAACTCTGATTTCAGCAGCACCCACAGGGACTGCTTTTGTAATTCCGCATCGATGCTCGACGTGTCGACAGGCGGTTGGGGCGCGAAGGCCGTTGTCACGACGACACCTGGCGCGTCCAATGGCGAAACCTGCGGCATCGGTATAGCAAGCTGTGGCGATGACTGCGGAGCGGCCGGAGCAGAAGGGGCTGGAGGGGCTGCAGCGGGCGTTGCAGGCGGCGGCTCACTGTTGGGCAGTTCAGCCTTGGCTTCGCTTTGCTGCAACGCGTCCGACGCCGCTTCAATCCTACTCGAACCGGACCTGTCGAAGCCCGACATCGTTGCTTTAATCGCATCCTGATAAACATAGCCGCCTGCGGCCAATCCACCGGCAACACATGTCAAAACAAGTCCCGCCACCAGACCTCGGCGGCGGGGCGGCGCCTCGATGGGGAAGGCTTCCATATCGTCGATCGGCCTGGGACCAGAGGTGACGTTGGGCTGCAGCGCAGTCTCGTGTTCCATGGCATAGGGCGCAGCATGGAAGGCCGGTCCCTCTGCATGTCCGACCACCTCGCGCTCGGCTGCCGGGTGCTGGATATCGTTCCCGGACCAATACGGGGCTGCTACTGCGGGTGCAGGCACCGGGGCCGGCGAGGCTGGCGGCTGAGATCCTGCAGGTGGAAAGACACTGGTTGCCGCGCGCCAATCGGCAAACCCCGGCTTCCAAACCAGATCGGACTCTCGAAGGTGGCCGAATTCAACCAGCTTGCTCATTTCCAATTGGGAAATGGGCCCATGCTGTTTGCCGTCGCGGGCGAGATACCAGACGTCCTGTTCAGTGTTCGTGTTCACGTCGGGGCCTCTGTCGATCCATCCGGCGGCGGGTTTGCTGGACCTCGATGACCATCGTCCGCGCGCCTTGGAACAATTGCATGACTTTGTGTTCCTTCACGTCGCGTGCGTCAATCCACCCGCGGATAGAGAGTTTCCTGCCCGAGCGAACCAGATCAACGGCCCAACGAGGACGTAACCCTCACGATTTGACGCTACAATCCAGGCATTTACGCGGCATTCTGGCCGTCGAGCGCCCGTCGGGTCACCGGCCACACGGCGCAATTCGCCATGCTTGCTGGCGGGGGGGCACATCGCTATAAGGCCCCGGAACCCAACCCAGCCTACTTTCAGACAAAATCGGAGACACGCCGCGATGGCCATCGAGCGCACCTTTTCCATCATCAAGCCCGACGCCACGCGACGCAACCTGACAGGCGCCATTAACGCCGTCATCGAGAAGGCGGACCTCAGAATCGTCGCCCAGAAGCGCGTGCGCTGGACCCGCGCCCAGGCGGAGAAATTCTACGAGGAGCACAAGGCGCGGCCGTTCTACGGCGAGCTTGTCGATTTCATGACCTCCGGACCGATCGTGCTCCAGGTGCTCGAAGGCGACAACGCCATCGCCAAGTATCGCGAGGTCATGGGCGCGACCGATCCCAAGGAAGCGGCCGATGGCACGATCCGCAAGCAGTTCGCCGTCTCCAAGGGCGAAAACTCGACCCACGGCTCTGACAGCCCAGCCTCGGCCGAGCGCGAGATCGCTCTCAATTTCCGCCTCGACGAGATCGTAGGCTGACGCCACTGTGACCTGCTGAGATTTCTCAATCGCAGCACACTGCGATAGCAACCCGGCACGTGTGCCGGGCGCGGGCGCACACCTGTTTTGCTGCATCGCACACGGCATCAGGCGCGGCGGGCCGGAGAAACTATGATCGGCCCGGATCCGTATGCTATTCGCACGTCCCCGGAAATTGTCGCATGAACGTCAGGCACGCGTTCTAAAACCTTTTCTGTTCCGGGCCACGCGAACGCGGATGGTCCGGCCCTGAAACAGGTGGTGCGAAATGCGACTGCTGCTGCTGCCTTTCTCGCCCCGCTACATCCTCTTGACCCTGGCGCTGTGCTGCACGGCGGCCCTGGCCTACACGGTTTTCCGCGAGCCTGGATTTGCGCCCTATCTCGCCGTACCGCTCGCCCTCACCGGCAGCCTGTCGCTGCTGGGTATGCGTGACATGCTGCAGACCAAGCATTCGATCTTGCGCAACTACCCGATTTCCGCGCATCTGCGATTTCTGCTCGAGAACATCCGCCCGGAGATGCGGCAGTATTTCTTCGAGGCTGACAAGGACGGAACACCGTTCCCGCGCGACAAGCGCGCCATCATCTATCAGCGCGCCAAGCGCGAACTCGACAAGCGGCCATTCGGAACCCAGTATGACGTGTACGAGACACGCTACGAATGGCTTCAGCACTCTCTCGCGCCCAAGCCACCCGCGAAGGAAGCGTTCCGCGTCCTCATTGGCGGGCCGGACTGCTCCAAGCCCTACTCAGCCTCCGTGTTCAATATTTCCGGCATGAGCTACGGCGCGCTGTCTGCCAATGCCATCCGGGCGCTCAACAAGGGCGCCAAGATCGGGGGATTTGCCCACGATACGGGCGAGGGCGGCATCAGTCCCTACCATCGCGAGGCGGGCGGAGATCTCGTCTGGCAGATCGGCACGGGCTACTTCGGCTGCCGGACGAAGGACGGCCAGTTTTCTCCGGATAAGTTTGCCGCACTCGCTGCTGACCCTCAAGTGAAGATGATCGAAATCAAGCTGTCACAGGGCGCCAAGCCGGGCCACGGCGGCGTGCTTCCCGGTGCCAAGGTGACGCGCGAGATAGCCCGCATCCGCGATGTGGAAGCCGGCACTGATTGCATTTCGCCAGCGCGCCATTCGGCGTTCTCAACACCCATCGAGTTCATGCACTTCATTGCGGACCTGCGCCGACTGTCCGGCGGAAAGCCCGTAGGCTTCAAACTGTGCGTGGGGCACGCTTGGGAATTGTTCGCCCTCATCAAGGGCATGCTGGAGACGGGCATCACACCGGACTTCATCGTCGTGGATGGCGCCGAGGGCGGAACGGGTGCGGCGCCATTGGAGTTTCTGGATCACGTCGGCACGCCGCTGCGCGAAGGGTTGACACTCGTGCATGCCGCGCTCGTCGGGGCGGGCCTTCGCGATCAGATCCGCATCGGCGCTTCGGGGAAAGTGTCCTCGGCTTTCGACGTGGCGCGCACAATGGCGCTCGGCGCCGACTGGTGCAACGCCGCGCGCGGTTTCATGTTCGCGGTCGGCTGCATCCAAGCCCAGCAATGCCACACCGATCACTGTCCGACGGGTGTCGCAACTCAGGACCCGACCCGTCAGAGGGCCGTGGTCGTGTCAACAAAATCGGAGCGCGTTGCGAGCTTCCATCGCCAGACCCTGAAGGCTTTGGCGGAATTGGTGGCCGCCGCCGGGCTCGATCATCCCCGCCAGCTCGCGCCGCATCATTTCATGCAGCGCGCCGCACCCGACCGCGTTGTCTGCTTTTCCGAGCTCTACCTGATGATGCAACCCGGCGAATTGCTGACCGGCACCGCTCAGCCCCGTTTGCGCGAAGCCTGGGCGATGGCGCGCGCCGACAGCTTCACTCCCGCACTCCACGTCGTGGCGTCGTCCGCTGCTGCGGAATAGCTAGGACACAATCAGCCGAGTAGACCGGTCACCCTTCTCGGCGTTCCCGCCCTTAGCTCAACTCGCGCACGCGGAACTTGAGGCCGCCCTTTGGCGGAAAGGCTCGCACGTTATCCGCATCCTGCGATGCGAACGCGCGAAAGACCCCAGAGATCAAATCACCGGTCAACTGTGCCAGAATAATCACAGCACTCAGAAGTTGAGTGCAGCACAGCCATATTTACCGTTGCGCATTCCACTCCAGCATGACGATCTAACGGATCATCCAACGAATACAGATAGTGTGCGGTGTTCAGATGCCCAAGAGTAAGATTTCATCAATGCAGTGGCCACAACGGCTCTGTTCGCCTTTCAAG
>CAZZPH010000003.1:0-368 GCA_964655725.1 uncultured Hyphomicrobium sp. | reverse complement strand
AGAATCAACATGCCTAAACTTGAAGGCGGAACAGAGCCGGCCACAACTAGTAAGCTCTACCCGTTTGAGCGCGACCGGCGCAATTCCAACTCAAAAAGAAGCCGTAGCGAAGAGTCTTCACACTCAATTCTGGGATATTTCCCGAGTGATGTATTGCTCTGCGTTCCGGCGGATGCAAGGCAAAACGCAAGTACACCCATTTCCCAATAGCGATTATTTGCGAACTCGACTTACTCACAGCCTTGAAGTTTCGGTTGTTGGCCGATCCCTCGCAGTTGGCATACTCCGCAGACTCACGGATAATAGTCTATTGGCACTGCCTAGTAACACTGACACTCTGGATGTAATTGATATTGTAACTTCTGCCT
>CAZZPH010000002.1:24523-31692 GCA_964655725.1 uncultured Hyphomicrobium sp. | reverse complement strand
CAGTCGTCGTGGTAGCGGATCTCCAGGCTGTCGGTCAGGCGGCGACCCTCGTCGATGTCGTAACGCAAGCCGCCCAGAAGCGACCAGCGGTCGGTCAGGCGAAGGCCGAAGCGAGCACTCACGTCCTGTTGATCCGTCTTGTCGTCCAGTTCCGGATCGGCGAACCGGTAGCTGTACGTCGCACGGGCCGAGAACGGCCCGTAGTTCGTCACGAGTGAGAGATCCTCGCGCCTCAGGTTGAATGTGTCGTCGTCCAAGCGCGTCTGCGAGATCAGGCGGAAGCTGTCGGTCGGAGCCAGATAGACGCCGAGGACGTAGTCCGAATTGTTGGTTTCCAGCCCAGAGAAGCGCGAGAAGATCGGGTTGCAATTGTCGTCCACACCCGGTGCAACGATGATGTTGCCTTTGCACTCGATCGTCCGGTTCTCGTAGGGGTTATCGCCCTTGAGATGGAAGCTCTGTCCTGCCAGCACGCGCGCATAGCCGCCCGACCAGGGCTGGAAGGTGTACTGCAGGCCGACATTGGCGCGCGTGCCGGTCTCTACGCGGTCATAGCCCGAGAACTTGTCGGTATCGAACAGGTTCGTGTCGTCGAACACGAGACTGCGCGCATCTTCCACGGGCAGACGCCGCTGGCTGACGTTGGCCTGCCGCGCGATGATCTGGCCGATCGGCTCGACAATGTGCGCGGCCGATGCGGTGTTAGCAATCCACGGATACGCGACGGTCACGCCGCCCGTTGCGATGCCGCGCGCGACGTACTCATCGTCCGCCACTTCGCCCGTCAAGGGATCGCGGTAATTGTTAATCTGATAGGCGTCGCCGCGTAGTTCCGCGAAGGGCGTATACGTGATGCCGAGCGAGTCGGTGAGCCGGCGGCGCCATTTGACCTGGGCCACGGCCCGCGACATGTCCTGGTCCAGCGTCGGACCGGTCTGCCCCGCCTTCACACCGTCGTTGCGCGTGAAGCTCAGCGCGTTGGCATCGATCGTCACCTCGCCGCCCAGGATCGGGTTTTCGACGACATAGCGGTAATCCACGATCGGATGAACACGGCTTTCAGCGAGGTTGCTGTCGTCGAAGAGCAGGCCCCCGAAGTGATAGAAGTTGGTCGCAAGATAGCTGCGCTCCGACATCCCGGTGACGTGGAAGTTGTTCACCCGGTCGGTCAGCAGGATGCTGTCGAGTTTGTAGAAGCGGCGGAACGTATCGTCGCTTTCCAGCGTGATGTCCCAGCCATAACTCCACCAACTCGAAAGCGAGAAGTCGCCCTTAGTCTCCAGGCTGCCGCGGAATCCGTCGAGCTGTGTCGGGTTGCCTGGAAGATCGCTGGCATCCTGATCGATGGCGGCGAACTTGATGGAATACTGACCGTCCGCCAGCCGGTGCCGCCAATCGCCCTGCCACAGCACGCCCTGCTCACTCATATAGCGGGGCCGGAACACGAAGTCGTAGTGCGGGGACAGGGCGAAATAGTAGGGGATCTCGGTAAAGAAGCCGAGATCTTCCGACGTTCCAAAACCGGGGGCCAGGAAGCCGCTCTTGCGCTTCACCGAAGGATCGGGGTGCTCGAAGTAAGGCAGGTAGAACACCGGCTGTCCAAACAGCTCGAACTGCGCGTCCTGGTAGCTGATCGTTGCAGCACCCTCGTCGTGGATGATCCGGCGCGAGGCGATACACCACAACGGCGGTGTTGATCCGTCGGTGCTGCAGGGCGTGAACTTGGCGTTCGAGAACTCGGTCACGTTACCGTCGCGGCGGGTGCCCTGCTCGGCAGAGATGCGTGAGTTGTCGCGCGCCACGACGCTTAAGGACTGAACGAACCCGTCGCGGAAATCATCTGTCAGCGCATAGCGCTCGGCGCGGATGATGTTACCGTTCTGATCGCGCAGCACGACGTTGCCGGAGGCCGACAGCGTGTTGGCCGACTGATCGTAGATGACTTCGTCCGCGGTGAGGTTGTTGGCCTCGTATTGAATTTCGACGTTGCCGCGGGCGATGACCTTGTTGCCTTGCGTGTCGTAGACGAGTTCGTCGGCCTGCAGGTGGAGCGGCAGGGCTGCATCGGGTTTGGGTGACGGCCCGAAAATGCCGCCCTTCTGCTGGGGGAACGCCGTGCCCGTACTGCCGGAGACCTGCGCCCACGCAGACGTGCTGGTCCCGATCTGGATAGCCCAAGCCAGCCCGCTGAGCACCACCGCGAAGGTGCCGAGAACGCGCGCGCACGACATCGAGCGCACCACCGCGCCAGCCTTGGCCAAAGGCGCGGTCGCGTCGCTCGCGTCATGTCCTGCCTGCGATCGCCGCAGAGCACGCATCACTCAGCCGTCCTCCTGGTGCAAGAGCACCGTTGTCGCCACCAGTATGGCCAGGGTCACCGGAGCCCACACCGCGACCCACGGCGGAACTAATCCGGCGGTGCCGATTTGGCGTGAAATCTCAGCCACTAGGAAAAACCCGAAGCCCCCAACCAATCCGGTCATGACCATAGTCTGGATGCCTCCAGAACGGAATGACCTGAGCGACACAGTGGCGGCCAAAAGAACCATCGCCAGACACAGCAGCGGCCGGGACAGGAGAAGTTCGTACTGAATTTGCAGTCGATCCGTGGAAAGTGCCGCCTTTTCAGCGACTTCGATCAATCCTGGCAGGTCCCAGAAGGAGATTGCGATGGCCTTGCCAAGCGCGTCCTGAACCCGCTCGGGGGTCAGGAAGGTTGCAATGAGGTATGTGGGGTGGTTCTCCACGCGCTCGGCCGGACGTGCGACCGTCACATTTTGGAGTTGCCAGAAGCCCTCCTTGAGGGTGGCTTGGGCCGCATCAACCCGCTCGCGAAACCGGCCGTCGCCATCGAAGATGAACGCTGTAACCCCGCGTAGCTCAAGGCCCCCTTTTGTCGCCGAGGCCGCCGTCAGCACCGACTGACCGTCGATCCCGTCCTGACGCAACCAGGAGCCGGCGGATCCGGCACTCAGCAGGTTGGAATCTCGAGAGAAATACTCGCCGAACATGCGGTCCGCCTCCCCGCGGGCGCGCGCTGCGAGGGGATTGAAGAGCGTGACGGATAGGATGCCGAGAACAATGGCAACGACGATCCCCGGCCTCAGGAATTGCCATGCCGACATCCCGCTCGCCCGGATCACAGACAGTTCACTCTTGCGCGCGAGGAGCAGCAACGTCCCGATCGAACCCGCCAGGACCGCGAACGCCAGCAAAAACTCGGTGTACGCAGGCAGGCGCAAGAGGGTGATGAGCGCGATGCTCCAGCCGGGCACCGCACCCTTTTTTCCTGATTGGCGAAGCAACTCGACGAGATCGATGACGAAAATCAAAAATGAGCAGAACAGGAACGTCGCTGCGATGGCGAGCACAAAGCGCCGCGCGATGTAGAGATCGAGCGTGGAAGGCATCAGCCGCATCATGCGCCTCCCGAATTCAGACGTATGCGCGCCGGCACAACGCGACGCCAGCCCGCTGCGAATTTGTTTCCGATCTCCGATACGCGATCAGCAACAGAAGGTCCGCGCCGCTGCATGCGGCCGCGCGCGAGTGCGGCGAGACATATGATGATCGTCGCAAGGGGGATGACGTAGAGAACCGGCGCCAGGGCGGGATTGAGGGCGACGAGGTTGTTGACGGCAAGTCCGCCAAGGCGGATTCCCGCAGCGATGAAAAGGGTTAGGCCAAGAGCGGTTGCTCGATTCTGCCGAGTGCTTTCGGCGCGCCCCATCATTACGAGCACGATCATGGCGAACGCCAGCGGGTAGAGCGGACTGGAGAAGCGCTCGTGCAGTTCGGCGGTGAAGTGCCCGGGATTGCGTTTGAAGGACGGACTATCCGGATCGGGAGCCACGAGTTCAGGGTAGAAGCGCTCACGAGGTTTGAGATCGGTCTCGCCCGCAGGGCCCTGCTCCATCTCGTCGAGATCGAATACGTATTTGTCGAACGTGACGACGCGTGGCGGGTCTTTCGGGTCATCCTGGGTGACGACGTGACCGTCCGTCATGACGATGTAGGCAGAATTCTCCTGCTTCACGATGACCCCCCGCTCGGCGAGATAGGACAGGGATTGTTTGTCCTTCCGGGTGTCGTGCATCAGCAGTCCGAGGATCTCGCCATTCGGTGCGCGCTCGCGGATGTGGAAGGTGAGCCCCCGCTCTGGACTTGAGAAGCGGCCGGCCTGCAGGACCTGGCTCAAGAGATCGGTGCGGACCTGCACAACATAGCTGCGAAGTTGCTGGAGGCTCCAGGGCATCCCCACGTGGTTGGCGAAGGAGACCGCCGCCATTACGATCAGCGCCAATGCGAGCAGTGGACGGGCGATGACCCAGACGGTGCCACCGCCGGCCGTCATAACGATCAATTCGCTGTCGCCGCTGAGCCGGTTCAACGTATGAAGCGCAGCGATGAGAAACGCGAATGGAGCAATGAGCGCAGTCAGGTTGGGTAGTGCCAGTGTCGTCATGGCCAGGAGGGTCATGGCGCTCTGGCCCTGGCTCGTGACGACGTCGAGTTCGCGAAGCGCAAGTGCGATCCAAACGATACCGGACAAAGAGCCCAGAATGAGCATCATGGCCCCGGCCGCCTGTCGGAAGATGTAGCGGAATAAGATGCGTGTCATCGCTCGATGGCAGCTCGCATGGACATGATGGCGGGATGGCCGGCGCCACGATACCCCCGACGCGCCGATGATCTCCCCTGAGGCCTCGTTCCATATCACGGTGGCCGAAATTCGGCTCGTGTCTGCCAGGGCAGTGCTGGTCGTCGCCGAGCGTTCTCCCGGCGTTCGACCCGCGATCGTCCCGTGCTGGGAACTTCCTGATCCGGGCCCGGGTTGTTCCAGCAGCCGGGTTGGCAAACAGGCAGGGCGCGATGGCGGCACGCCGGTGACTTGCTCTTTGAGAAGAACCGTTTAATCTCTGATTTGCAACCGCTTTCCCACCCATGCTGCACCCCGCCAGCCGCCCGCCGGCTGCGCGAGGCCCCGGCCTGAACGGGGTGCACGTGCAGCAATCCGTATGGATCCACCCCGTCCGCCCTGACCATTTCCCTCAGGAGTTCCTTCGTATGACCTCGTCGCTCGAAATCGATTTCGCCCCTCTGACGGCTGCACCTGATCCTGTTCTGGTCGTCTTCGCGGGTAAGGATATGGTGCTGTCAGATGCCGCTCAGAGCCTCAATCAGCGTCTTGGCGGCTACCTTCTCAAGGCCACGGAGGCAGCCGGATTCAAGGGAACGGCGAAATCATCGCTGGAGCTGCTCGCACCGCCCAAGGGCGATATGGAACGTTTGATCGTGGCGGGGGTGGGGACGGCGGCCGACAATAGCGAGAGCGATTGGACGGCGCTTGGCGGCTATGCGTTCGTGCAGATCAGCGCGCGCAAAACGGCACGCGCGAGCATCCTTGCCGATTTCGACGGTGTGGGCGGCGCCAAGCTTCACGACGCCGCCGCGCTGCTCGCAATGGGGGCGCAGCTGCGTCATTACGCGTTTAACAAGTATAAAACGAAAAAGCCGGGCGCGGAGGACGCACAAGCCTCCTCCGACGCCAATGGCAGCGTCGCGCCACCCGATGGCGTGACCCGGCTAACCCTTCACGTCGCCGATCCGGACAAGGCCCGTGCGGCCTTTGATCGCCACAGGGCCGTGGCCAACGGCATTTTGCTCGCTCGCGATCTGGTCAACGAGCCGGCAAATGCGCTGGGGCCGGTGGAGTTTGCCGAGCGCATCCAGGAGCTGGAACGTCTCGGGCTGGAGATCGAGATTCTGGACGTGGACGCACTTACCGCACTTCAGATGAACACGTTGCTGGCCGTCGGGCAGGCCAGCGATCGTCCCTCGCGCGTTGCCATCATGCAGTGGCACGGCGCCAAATCCAAGCGCGCCAAGCCACTGGCCTTCGTGGGCAAGGGCGTGGTGTTCGATACGGGCGGCTACTCCATGAAGCCGGCCGCCGGCATGGAGGGCATGAAGGGTGACATGGGAGGAGCCGCTGCGGTCACTGGGCTGATGAGCGCGCTCGCGGAGCGCAAGGCGCAGGTCAATGCGATCGGTATTGTCGGATTGGTCGAGAACATGGTCGCGGGAAATGCGATCCGCCCCGGTGACATCATCACCTCGATGTCGGGCCAGACGGTCGAGATCCTCAACACCGATGCGGAAGGCCGCCTCGTGCTCGCCGACCTGCTCTGGTACGTTCAGCAGCGCTTTAAGCCCAAGCTCATCATCGATCTGGCCACACTCACGGGTGCCATCATGATTGCGCTGGGCAAGGACTATGCGGGCCTGTTCAGCAATGACGAGCGCCTCGCCACGGATCTCCAGGCCGCCTCGAAGGCCACGGGAGAGAAAGTCTGGCGCATGCCGCTCGACAAGTCCTTCCACAAGCTCATCGATAGCAAGATTGCTGACATGCAGAACATCGGCGGCCGCTGGGGCGGAGCTTGCACGGCGGCCGCATTTCTCGAGCGCTTCATCAAGGACACGCCCTGGGCGCATCTCGACGTCGCTGGGACTGCGATGGATTCGGCTCGCAGTGACATTTCGCAGAGCTGGGGATCGGGCTGGGGCGTGCGGCTTCTCGACCGCTTCGTCGCCGATCACCATGAGAAGGCTTAACGGGCATCTTTCGCGCACTGTTTGGCGGCCGACCGGCGTGAGGGTTTCCAAGCGTACACGCCGGCCTGTGCGTCAGGCCAGTGAGTGAGGCAGGCAGTGCGTAAGTCCAGCAGTGCGTCAGGGCTGCGAGCCCGAAGACGCGCCCTGCTGCGTACCTGGGACGGCCTCACCCGCTGTGCCGGCACGTTCCTCCTGGAGGCGAGTGAAGAATGAGCGCAGCATGTCCAGGTCGCGAAGTCGCACGTCGTATTGAGCGTACGGAATCTCCACTCCAGCGGCGCGGAATTCGTGAGTGATGCGGGTGCGCAGGTCCGTTTGAGCGGCGAAGCTGCGAGCGATATCGGGAACGATGGTGTGGAGCGCGAAATCGAGCCCATTCGTGCCGAAGTTCTCAAAAACGACATCGGGCTTGGGCTGCTGCAGGATCAACGGGCATTCGGACGCCACGCGCTCCAGGATGGCTTTGACCTGTTCGGGCTCGCTGTCGTAACCGACCGAGACCCGGATGGTCACGCGCGCCAGCGCATTGCGGTGCGTCCAATTCGTCACCG
>CAZZPH010000002.1:4218-24513 GCA_964655725.1 uncultured Hyphomicrobium sp. | reverse complement strand
CGGAATTGGGAACAATGAGGGTCGCGCGATCGGCAGTTTCGATCTCGGTGGATCGCACCGCGATGTTGCGCACCCGTCCCCACTGATTGTTCACAACTACCAGGTCGCCAACCTTGATGGGACGCTCGATGAGCAGGATCAGGCCGGAGACGAAGTTGTTGACAATCGATTGCAGTCCAAAGCCGATGCCGACCGAAAGCGCGCCGGCAACGATGGCAAGGTTGGTAAAATCGAGCCCGCCATAGGCCAGTGCGATCAGCAGTGCGAGTCCGAAACCGGCATAGCCGATGGCCTTGTGGATCGAATTGGCGACCCCTGCATCGACACGCGCACTCGTCAGCACGGAGCTTGATGCCCAGCGCTGGAGCATTCGCGTCGCAAACAGCAGGGCGGCAAAGATCGCGATCGCGGTCACGATCCGGGCAAGCGAGATGCGCACCTGTCCGATCTCAAAGCCGAAGACCAGGGCATTGAGCCAGGAGAGCGTATCGGGCAGGGCGACGCCCCACGTCAGCAAAACGAGGGGAAGCGCCAAGAGGGCCAGGAGCCCGTCGAGCGCATAGCCAGCCACACGCGAAATGGTGCGCGTCTGCCCGTCGTCAAGGCCGAGCCGATCGTGCATGACGCGCCCGAGTTTGGTCTCGGTGCGCGCCGTGTCGCTGAACAGCGCACGGATCGCCAGATGAAGGAGGGCAACGAGAACGATGATGCTGCCCGTTACGATGATCTGGCCGGCGACGAAACGTCCAAGTGCGACGTAGCCCGACAGGGACGTCGCAAGAATGAACAGTGCCATTGCCAGGAGCGGGATCTTCAGCAGACGCGGCGTGAAGATGGAAACGTGCGCGGGTCGGGTTGAGCCCGGCTGTACATCGCGGGGCAGAGCGCTCAGGCCTTCGGGCGGCTCATCTTCGGGCGAAGGGGGAGTGGGCAAGCCGGTGAAACGGGTGCGGACAATCCGGAACAGCAGCGCCACGAGCAGAAGGCTGGTCAGAACGGCGACCGCAACGCTGACCGGCAAAGGCATGGCGAGAATTCGCACGATCTCCTTGACCAGCAAATCAGCCGCATAGACAGCGCCGATGAGGGTGAGTGACGTCGCAAGCGAACTCGCGGGCTCATCAGCCAGGTCGACGAGCCGCCATTCCGGCCGGTGCGGCTGCAGAATAGCGCGGGCCAGTGCCCAAAGAGCGATGAGCACAAGACCGGCAGGCAGTACGGTGAAAACAAATCTGTCGCTGTCCAGAAACCATAAGCCGAGCCAGTCCAGACCGGACGTCAGAGCAGCAAGGGCGCCGGCGGCCGGGAGCGCGGTGAACAGCGCGACCCATCCCGCCATGCCGGCGCGCTCGAAGTAGTCAGGCGGTGCTTCGCGCGCAGCACTGAGCCGTCGATCCAGAACAAGCCGTCGCAACCATGCAAGAACGGCGTAGATCGCGACCGCCATGCCGATCACTCCGGCGATCCACCACGTGAGTGACTCGGCCGTCCTATTGAGGCGCCAGAAGATCCATTTCAATTCGCTACTGGCAGAAGGCAGTGCGGAGAGCACGGTGCGCCAGGTATCCAGAACAAGGGGTGAGTTCGACCGGCGGAACAATTCAGACGTGAAGATGCGGGTGCGATGCTCCTGCACCCGTGTCAACAACTCGCGCGCTCTGAACTGGACCAGTCCCGTCGATCTGATCGCACCGTCAATCTCGGCGGCCAGACGGTTGAGGCGCTGCCGCTCAGCCGCAACATCGGGAGCCTCTTCTGGGTCTTCTTTCCCGGGGGCAGCACCGAGGCGTTGAAGCTGCGCACTCACCGCCTGGTATCGGGGCTGCAAGCTTTCCAGGAAAAGATCACCACCCGAGATGAGCGCGTTGATTTCGACCCTCTGACGGGCCAGGGCCTCGTCGTTTTCCTTGAAGGCCGCGACATCCTTTTCCATCGCATCGATGGCGGCGCGCAGATGAGCGGATGGCAAACGGATCTCGTCGATGGCTGCTTCGTCGGCAGCCGCATCGCGCAGCGGCACGGCCGGGCGGGGAGGGGCTGCCGCATCCTGCCCGGGTGGGCCGGCGTCGGCAGGCGTTGCGGGCTGGTCGACGTTCTGAGTTGGCGCTGCATCGCTGGGCGCCTCATCCGTGGTGGGCGGCACAGGTGGGGCCAAAGACGGCGCATAGGATGGCGGGATCGGCGGCTCAGGCGCGGCCGTGGCCGGTTCCGTCGCTCCAGGAGCCACAGATGGCGCGTCCTGCGCACCTGCTGGTGCCCCATGAACCGAACCGGATGCGAGCAGGATGGCCGCGAGTAAAGCCACAACGGTACGGCGGGATCGGCAGAGCATCGAGACGGCTGTCCTGTCTGGTCGTTCAAAGTGAAGCGATCTGCAACTGGAGCGCATCACGCAATCTTGCGGGGTCGGCAGCGGCTCGCTGCCAGGCCCATGTCCTGTGAAGACCGCAAAGAACCGCCATCGTTACGTGGCGTGTCGGGCATTGATGGGGCGATCCGGGTGGCGAGACTATTTGTCCGCCGCACCGGCCTGCCCGAATGCTCGTGATTGCCGTGAAAAAACCGGTGCGGGTGTCTCCAGTGTTGCATCGATTCGTCCCCGCCGTGGCGAGATACCTGTCTCAATCACGACGTCCACGGGGCCGCCAGTCATGATCAGGTGCTCCACCTCATCGCGACGGACTAAGACCAGCCTGCGGCGCCCATCGACGCTGTAATGCTCAACCACCTCGAGGCGCCGGTCGGGTCTGGGACCCAGCAGGCCTTCCAGCGGTGACGAGCCGTTGAGATAACTTCGCACCACCACAGCCAACCCGATGACGGCCCCCGCCGCCAGCACGATCAGGAGCAGATAAGTCAGAATGTCCCACATTCGGCACCTGTCCTGCCCCGCCGGGCCAAAAGGTTAGAGCTGGCACTGCATCAGGAGTAGCAAGGTCCCGACGTTGCATATTGATCGAGCTAGGTCATTTCAGAAGGTGCCTTCAGCAGTTTGCAACCTCTGCCACCCATGCTGCACCCCTCGCGCCAATTTCGGCACACGGGGTAACGTCCCTATAGCTGGAAATTCACGCCAATTTAACCCTGATCAACCAACTGTCGACAGAGATGCTGCCGGACCGGGCAATAGGCCGCGCCTTCAAGACTTGGGGGATAGCGGCTCGCGCCACGCGCAGCCTCAACAGGCGCGAATTTTTGTGTGAGTAGAGCGTTGATTGCCATGCCGCCCAACGAGGCCGCCCCACCGCCGAATCAGATAGCCTTCGACTTCATGAGCGAAAGCATCGTGGCGACGAACCGCCCGGCCGGGACCCTGAGCCGTGCGCGATCAAGCGCTGACCTGAATGCTGGATTCTGGTTCGTGCTGGGCGCCATTCTCGTGCTCGGCGTGCTGCTTGTCGCCGTCACGTCCAGTGGCGGTGGAATCCCGCTTATGCTGACGGTCCTTTCGACCCTGGCAATCCTGGGATTGTTCTTCGTGTTTGGCATCCTTGCCGGGCATATCCGCATCGGTGAGCGGTTGTCTGCAGATGATCTGGCCGTCGGCATCACCGAAAGCATCGATAGGGGCGTCCTGGTCGCGTCAGCAGATGGGCGCATTCTTTTCACCAATCGGCAACTTGAAGAGATGACGGGGCCCTTGCCTGCGCGCGATATCGTCGGACTCGATATGGCTCTGGGGTCTCAGCTTGCGTGCCGCGAGGCGTTTTTCCGCCTGGGACGGGCTGCCGAGCGCGGGGATCGTCACCGGGAGGAGCTGCGCATCACCTCGGCGTCTGGACCGGCGCGCATTCTGGAAATTGACGTCGCACCATTCGACTGTCAGCGCATCCGCAAAGCACAGCCCTTGACGCTGTGGACGATCAGCGACGTCACGTCGGAACGTTCGCGCGAGATGACGGCGCGCAAGGAATTGACGGAACTGCTGGCCTATTATGACAGCGCGCCCGTAGGCCTCGTTGCGCTCGATCGGGCAGGCAGCGTCCAGCATGTGAATGCAACGCTTGCGCGCTGGCTGGGCTTTGGCCCTGGCGTATTGAAGGAGCGGATCCTGCGGCTGCCCGATATTCTTGCCGGGGATGCCGCGGAGCTTCTCGAAAACGTCTGGCAGAAGTCCGGACATGAGCCGTGCGTGCTCGACGTCGATGCAACCAAAGAAGACGGCCGACTGCTCGCCGTGCGGGTTATCGCGCGAACTGCGCGTGAGGGCGCGCGCGTCATAGCGGTGACGAGACGTGAACCGGAAGCCATGCAGGCTGCAGGCAACGGGCTTGGCCTGTCCGGTGGGGCCGCCGATCTGCGCTTTGCCCGCTTCTTTCAGTCCGCCCCGTTTGGCATTGCCAGCGTGTCTGCTGATGGGCGAATCTCAAGCTTCAACGGCGCGTTCGCGCGCCTCGTGCTCGATGCTGCAGGCGGGCTCGGCAAACGTGCGGTCGATGTGCTGAGCCACGCCGACGACAATCTGGCGCGCGATAGCTTGAGCGACAGCCTGAAACGCGTTCTAGCAGGCAAAGCGAGCGTGCAGCCCGTTGAGACTGCGCTCGCGCCCGAGCACGTGCGCCGCGTCTACATGAGCCCCCTGGTGGAGCAAGCCAACGAGCGTGAAGCCGCCATGCTCTATGTCATCGACGCGACGGAGCAGAAGGCGCTCGAGGCTCAATTCGCGCAAAGCTCCAAAATGGAGGCGGTCGGCAAGCTGGCCGGTGGCGTTGCTCACGACTTCAATAACGTTCTGACGGCGATCATCGGGTTTTCCGATCTGCTTTTGCAGACCCATCGCACGTCGGATCCCTCCTACAAGGACATCAAGAACATTCAGCAGAGCGCCTACCGTGCCGCTGGCATGGTGCGTCAGCTGCTTTCGTTCTCACGCCGGCAGACATTGCAGGCCGAGCCCCTGCTGCTCGACGATGTTCTGCACGAAAACGCCAGCATGCTCAGAACGTCACTCGGCGAAAAGATCTCCCTCAAGATCCAGCCCAGCCGCGATCTCTGGTACGTCAATGTTGATCGCAACGAAATTGCCCGGGTTGTCGTCAATCTCAGCGTCAATGCGCGTGACGCCATGCCGGATGGTGGCATCTTGACGTTGAAGACCCGCAACATCACCGAACGCGAGAGCCAGCGCCTCGCTCATGACGGAATGCCTGTCGGTGAATACGTGGCGCTCGAAGTCGCCGATACGGGCACCGGGATGCCGGCTGAGGTTCTGGAGAAGATCTTTGAGCCCTTCTTTACCACCAAGGGCATCGGCAAGGGCACGGGGCTCGGGCTGTCGACGGTCTATGGTATCGTCAAGCAATCGGGTGGGTTCATCTATGCCGACAGTGCTCCTGGCAAGGGAACGAATTTCCAGGTGTTCCTGCCTCGATACATCGTGGAGGCCGAGGATGATCTCGCTCCGGTGCAGATTGCGGCCCCCAGAGAGCGTGAAAAGCCCGTCCAGGCGTCGGATCTGACGGGGACGGGGCGGGTGCTCCTGGTCGAAGATGAAGACGTCGTGCGCTCGTTCGCCGTCAGGGCTCTGACACGCCAGGGCTACGAGGTGCTGGAAGCCAGCGACGGCGTGGAAGCTCTGGAGATCGTCGCCCAGAACGAGGGCCGCATCGACATCGTCGTGACGGATGTCGTCATGCCGGAAATGGATGGGCCTACGATGTTCAAGGCCCTGCGCAAGACCAACCCGTCCATCAAAGTGATCTTTGTTTCGGGGTATCCGAACGAAGCGTTCCGCGAGACGCTTGGCACGGCCGATGTGGCATTTCTCCCTAAGCCCTTTTCGCTCCCCGACCTCGCCGCGAAGGTCAAGGAAGAGCTGAATCGGAAAGACCGCTAGACGCACGGGAACGACGAAACGCGGCCCGTTCGGCTCTCGAACGGACCGCGGCCAGGTTTGTAGCCCTGTAATGCCACTGCCTAAGCGTGGCCTGATGCGATCAGCGCCGGCCCGGCGAGCCCGATTTGCGATCCCAATAAAGGAAGGCGATCGTCACCAGCGACGTCAGGAGCATTGTTCCGATGATCTCCGGGCGCTGGATGAATGCAAGCCAGGTCTGGAAGCCCGCAGCCGAACCGCCCTTCGCCGTCAGCATGCTGTTGGTGACGATGATGAGCAAAGTGAGAAGTGCCGTCAGCCCCATCGCCGTCAGGATCTGAAGGATCCTCTTTGCAATGCGCGGCACGGTGAAGGCCTTTCCGGCCACGTCGATCATGGTGCGATCGGACATGCATCTCCTCCTTGGAGTTCATGGACATAAACGATACCTGATTCGGCCGCCCGTTCGTTCGAGCGAACCGAATCGGATGCGATCTCACGCGACTGCCCTGACGGTATCGCGAACCTGGGGCAATCGTTGGACATCCCACCAGGACCGGCCCCTGCGCCTCGCAACAGAGTGAAGGAGCTCCCAGAAACACGTGAGAACAAATCGTGATTGACGGATGAGAACAAAGCGGGTACATTAACCTCGATTGTCGCATACAGGCACATACCATAAGGTGACCGATGGCCAAGCCGGATTTGAGACTGATCGAAGGGGGAACGTCGTCCATGGACAAGAAGCAGGCGCTGGAAGCAGCGCTCGCACAGATCGACAAGAATTTCGGCAAGGGCTCGATCATGCGATTGGGCGAGAACGACAAGTCGATCGATGTGGAGGCAATCTCGACAGGCTCGCTGGGTCTCGACATCGCGCTGGGTATCGGCGGATTGCCGAAGGGCCGCGTCGTCGAAATTTACGGTCCTGAGTCTTCAGGCAAAACGACGCTGACGCTGCAGGTCATCGCGGAAGCCCAGAAGAAGGGCGGCATCTGCGCCTTCGTCGATGCAGAGCATGCGCTCGATCCTGTCTACGCGCGCAAGCTCGGCGTGAAGGTGGAAGATCTTCTGATCTCACAGCCCGACACCGGTGAGCAGGCGCTGGAGATCGCTGATACACTGGTGCGCTCCGGTGCGATCGATGTTCTGGTCGTTGATTCCGTCGCCGCATTGACCCCTAAGGCTGAACTTGAAGGCGAAATGGGTGACAGCCTTCCCGGGCTACAGGCACGCCTGATGAGTCAGGCCTTGCGTAAGCTCACCGCGTCGATCTCCAAGTCCGGCACCATGGTCATTTTCATCAACCAGATCCGTATGAAGATCGGAGTTATGTTCGGCAATCCGGAAACGACGACGGGCGGCAACGCCCTGAAGTTCTATTCGTCGGTCCGACTCGACATTCGCCGCATCGGGCAGATCAAGGATCGCGACGAGCCGGTCGGCAACCAGACGCGCGTCAAGGTGGTGAAGAACAAGGTGGCACCGCCGTTCAAACAGGTCGAGTTCGACATCATGTATGGCGAGGGGATCTCGAAGGTCGGTGAGCTGGTCGATCTGGGCGTCAAGGCTGGCATCATCGAGAAGTCCGGAGCCTGGATGTCCTATGGTGGTGAGCGCATCGGGCAGGGCCGGGAAAATTCCAAGGAGTACCTGAAAGCGAATCCTAAGATCGCCTTCGCGATCGAGAAGGCGATCCGGGCCAACGCAGGCCTGATCGTGGACAAGATGCTGGCCGAACCGGAAGCCGGCGAGGCGGACGAGGAAATGCCCGACGAGGACGGCGTTCTGCCTGACGTGGGCGATACGCCCAAGAAGAGCGCCCGGGGGAAGCGGTAGGGGGACCGGGTCGGGTTGCGCGGGATTGGTGCAGGGTTTCTGGACAAGCACGGCGGCTGAGGGCTAGAACCGGCTCGACCGGCCAGAGGCGGTCCTGGGTACGCGGGCATGTGCGGCCTCATCCAGGATCGTTCTTTTCCAGGCCCGTCCTTGTCCAGGCCGGGGATGGTGCCGCACAGGTATCTCTCCAGCCTCATTTGCTCCATCCCACGGAACCTGAAAACCCATGACGGGCGTCAACGAGATCAGAACGGCCTTTCTCGACTACTTCGCGCGCAATGATCACGAGATCGTCGCCTCGTCGCCGCTTGTGCCGCGCAATGATCCGACGTTGATGTTCACCAATGCGGGCATGGTGCAGTTCAAGAATGTCTTTACCGGCCAGGAAACCCGCCCCTACACCACGGCGGCCACGTCCCAGAAGTGCGTGCGCGCGGGTGGCAAGCATAACGACCTCGACAACGTCGGCTATACCGCGCGCCATCACACGTTCTTCGAGATGCTGGGGAACTTCTCGTTCGGCGACTACTTCAAGGAGCGCGCCATTGAACTCGCGTGGACGCTCATCACCAAGGAGTACGGCCTCGACAAGAAGCGTCTGCTGGTCACCGTCTATCACGACGACGAAGACGCGTTCCGCATCTGGAAAAAGCTCACCGGCTTTGCCGACAAGCGAATCGTGCGCATCGCGACGTCCGACAATTTCTGGTCCATGGGGGACACGGGGCCATGCGGGCCATGCTCCGAAATTTTCTACGACCACGACCCCGACGGCAAGCTCGGCATCAAGGGCGGCCCACCCGGCTCTGATGATGCCGATGGCGACCGGTTCGTGGAGATATGGAACCTTGTCTTTATGCAGTACGAGCAGCGCGCGCCCGGCGATCGCGTGGCGCTGCCCAAGCCCTCAATCGACACCGGCATGGGTCTGGAGCGCATCGCCGCCGTGCTGCAAGGCGTCCACGATAACTATAAAACCGACCTGTTCCGGAACCTGATCCTGGCCATCGTCCATGAGACGCAGAAGATCGGCGGGCAGGGACACGAGGGGGGGCCAGAGTTCCTGGCCACTGCGCGGCGCGTCATCGCCGATCACCTGCGCGCGTCAAGCTTTCTCGTTGCTGACGGTGTGTTGCCGTCCAACGAGGGGCGCGGTTACGTTCTCCGCCGCATCATGCGCCGCGCCATGCGCTATGCGCACATGATCGGCTGCGCTGAGCCGCTGATGTACCGTCTCGTGCCCGCCCTCGTTCGTGAGATGGGTGGAGCCTATCCTGAGCTTGTGCGCGCGGAAGCGCTGATCACCGAGACCCTGAAGCTCGAGGAAGTGCGCTTTCAGCGCACGCTTGGTACGGGCCTCAGGCTGCTCACGGAAGCGTCCAGTAGTCTTGGCGCGGGGGCCGTGTTCCCTGGCGACGTCGCCTTCAAGCTCTATGATACCTATGGCTTCCCCGTCGATCTGACCGAGGACGCCTTGAAGCCGCGAGGCATCAGCGTCGACACGGCGGGCTTCAAGGCCGCGATGGAGCGCCAGAAAGCTGAGGCACGCAAGGCCTGGAAGGGCTCGGGCGAGGCTGCGACAGAGGCGGTCTGGTTCGACATCCGCGAACGGACCGGGGCAAGCGAGTTCCTGGGCTATGACACCGAGAGCGCGGAAGGCGTTGTCGCCGCCATTGTCACGGATGGCAAGGAGACAGCCGTCGCGAAGCGCGGAGCGAAAGCCGCGATTGTTTTCAATCAGACGCCGTTCTATGGCGAGAGCGGTGGCCAGGTCGGGGATCAGGGGCTGATCAAAGGTCCCAAGGGGGCGCTGTTCCGGGTCGAGGACACGCAAAAGCGCCTCGGCGACGTGTTCGTGCATTTGGGAACGGTCGAGGCTGGCAGCTTCAAGGCCGGTGATGCCGTCGAGCTTCATGTTGATCATGCGCGCCGCACCGCAATTCGCGCCAACCATTCCGCAACGCATCTGTTGCACGAAGCTCTGCGCCAGGTCTTAGGCGAGCACGTCGCACAGAAGGGCTCGCTGGTGGCGCCCGACCGGCTGCGCTTCGATTTTGTGCAGCAGAAGGCCATGAGTACCGAGGAGGTGCGGCGCGTGGAGGAGATCGTCAACGCGCTCATCGTTCAGAACTCGCCTGTCGAGACCCGTCTGATGGCGCTCGAGGATGCCAAGGCGTCCGGCGCGATGGCTCTCTTCGGGGAGAAATACGCGGACGAGGTGCGCGTCGTCTCGATGGGGGAGCCCATGCCGGGGACGACCAAGGCGTGGTCGGTGGAACTGTGCGGTGGCACACATGTCAGGCGCACCGGTGATATCGGTCTGGTCAAGATCGTGTCAGAAAGCGCCAGTGCAGCGGGCGTGCGCCGCGTCGAAGCCCTGACGGCTGAGGGTGCGCGCCGTTATCTGGCCGAGGCTGACGAGCGCCTCAAAGACGCAGCAGCCATCTTGAAGACACGTCCCGAGGACGTTATCGAACGCCTCAAGGCCCTGATCGAGGAACGCAAGGTTCTCGAGCGTCAGCTCTCGGAGGCGCGCAAGCAGATCGCGCTCGGGTCCAGTGCTGGGCCGGGTGAAGGCAGTGGCGCCGGGTCACCTATCAGGACCATCGGGTCTGTGAAGTTGTTCGCGCGCACCGTCGAAGGGCTCAATCCGAAAGACCTGCGCGGCCTCGTCGATGACGGAAAAAAGCAGGTCGGATCGGGCGTGGTGGCCATCGTCGGTGTCACGGACGATGGGAAGGCCGGCATCGCGGTCGGTGTCACCGACGACCTGACAGCGACCTGGAACGCCGTCGATCTTGTTCGCGCCGGAGCCGAGGCGCTCGGAGGCAAGGGCGGCGGTGGACGTGCCGACATGGCCCAGGCGGGCGGGCCGGACGGTGTCAAGGCTGGTGCAGCGCTGGCGGCTATCGAGGCGATGCTGGGGGCATGACGACCCGCTGCGATGATAACAGGCGTCGCGGCGTGGAATTCGGAAGACCCGGGCAGGGATGCCCGGAAACTGCAACGACGTGTGAAACGACGTGTGAGGTGACGGAATGAAATTGGTTCTTGCTGTGATGGTGATGGTTGGCCTTGCCAGCGCCGCGGTCGCAACTGAAGCAAACCAGGAAACGATGTGCGGCCGCCCTGCCGATCTGGTTCAGATCATGGTGGACATGCAAGGCGACGGGTTCGAGGGCGTCTGGCGCGAAACGCGCATCTTCATCAACAAGGATACCGGGGACGGCACACTCTGGGCATTCTCCATGCCCCATACGACAGTGCACCCGGCTGCGATGTGTCGCCGTGTGATCAAGGACGGCGCAGAGGCGCGTATCGAAACGGGGACCATCTGCATGGCAGGCGAGGCAGCTTGCCGCGATTTTACGGAGCGGGGTCTGCCTCGCATGGAGAAGATCGAAACCGGTACACCCTGACCTTTTGAGGTCTCAGACGGACCGGGATTTGCATTGGGTCCGGGCAATTCGCCATGTTCCGTGCATTCCTTTTGTGCATAGGTCCCGAACGCCGATTATTCGCCGCTCGGTGGTGCGGCTGTCCCCCTTGTGTCCGATGATGATTGGCCCGAAGGTCGGTTTGTCGCCGCAGCGGCGAGGGGGATCAAGCGGCCCATGGTCGGCGCACACGAGGTTCAGACCTACAAAGATGTGATGGTGGTGCTCGCAACGGCCGCTGTCGCCGTGCCGCTGCTGCAACGCATTCATGTCAGCCCGATCCTGGGATATCTGCTGGCCGGTGTCGTTCTGGGTCCCTATCTCCTCGGAGCGCTGGCACCACTCTTTCCCCCGCTCAGCTGGGTGACGGTTTCCGATCCGGAGAATATCGCGGTCCTCGGTGAACTCGGCGTAACGTTCCTATTGTTCATTATCGGCCTGGAGCTGGCGCCCAAACGTCTGTGGACCATGCGCCGGCTGGTGTTTGGTCTTGGTTCGCTGCAGATCCTCATCAGCGCCATCGTCATCTCGGGCGTGGCAATTGCATTTGGCCACTCGCCTGAAGCATCGACCATCATTGGCCTCAGCCTTGCCCTGTCCTCGACAGCGATCGTGGTGGAACTGTTGGCGCGCCAGAACCGGTTGTCACTGGGAACCGGCCGGGCGAGCTTTGCCATCCTCCTGATGCAGGACCTCGCTGTGGTTCCCCTCCTTCTTCTGGTGCCGCTGCTGGCACCAGGTGGCCATGGCTCCCTTCTTGTTGGATTGGGATTGGCCTTCGGGCAGGCGGTGATCGCGGTCGCGGCGATTGCGGCTGTGGGCTTCGTGGTCTTGCGCCCGTTGTTCCGCCTCGTCGCATCGACTGAGAGTGGCGACCTGTTCATTGCAGCCGTTCTTCTCGTCGCAGCCGGCAGCGGCATCGCGAGCGCCTTTGCTGGCATGTCGATGGCCCTTGGTGCCTTCGTCGCTGGCCTGCTACTTGCGGAAACCGAATACCGCAAAGCCATCGAGGCGACCATCGAGCCGGTGAAGGGGCTGCTGCTGGGAGCCTTCTTTTTCACCGTTGGCGTCGGTATCGATCTTAAGGCCATGATCGAGCAGCCCTTCGCACTGATCGCCGGGGTCGTGGGACTTCTCGCGATCAAGGGAGCAATCGTCGTGGCGCTTGTTCGCGCATTCGGCTTCAACAACATCGTCGCCGGACGAAGTGCGGCGCTGTTGGCTCCAGGCGGTGAATTCGCCTTTATCGTTCTGGCGCTGGCTGCCACTCACGGCATTCTCGATGCCAAGGCCACGACCTACTTCCTGGCAGTGACGTCCCTGTCGATGGCCCTCATCCCGATCCTTGACAGGTTCGCGCAGAAATTATTGCCGATCCCTGACCTTGCGGCCGCCGATCCGGCGTTGAACATCATGCCGGATGCAGATGAGAACGTGGAAGCAATCGTGATCGGATACGGGCGCGTCGGCACGCTGGTGTCGGAGATGCTGGAGACGCACGGCATCCGTCATGTCACCACCGAGAAGCGACCCAATCTGGTCAGCGAGGCGCGCGCCGCTGGCCGGCCGGTCTACTTCGGTGACGCGCTGAACATCGAATTTTTGCGCCGCTGCGGCCTCGACAAGGCCCGCGCCGTGATCATCACAATCCACGATTGGGATGCGACCGACGAACTTGTCGAAGCCATCCATTCGGCGCGCCCCAAGACTGTCATTGTGGCGCGCGCGCGCGATGCCGCACATGCGCGGCGGCTTTACGAGCGCGGCGCCTCAGATGCCGTGCCAGAAACAATCGAGGCGAGCCTGCAGCTCTCTGAAGCCGCCCTGGTCGATCTGGGTGTACCGACGGGTCCCGTCATTGCTTCAATTCATGACAAGCGTGACGAATTCCGGCGAGCGCTCCAGAAGGCCGCCGGTGAGGCCGGGCGGCCAGCCAGCAGGGGCATACGTACCCGGCAGGCCAAGGATGTAAAAACCGAGTGACGGCCAGCCTACTCGGTCACTTTTGACCAATCCAGAATGTCGAAATCGGTGATCAGGGACACGATGGCGCCGGATCGGTCGTATCCGAAGTAAGCGCTATAGGTTCCATCGCCCCAGCCAGAGTCGAAGGCGACGATGTTGCCGGGTCCGGCCGCCAGGGCGAGGCGGAACGCTCCCGTGGCACCTCGCTCCTTAAATCCCCGCAACTGGCCATCGCTCAGCGCTCCTTCGAGCAACTTCTCGTCCTCTTGAAACATGCGTGAGGCGGTTGCTCCCGCCTCGGGATCGAAGAACGCAGCGATGCCCGTGTCGACGTCGAATCCCCAGACACCGTCGGGGTTCTCCGCATCCCGCTTCATGTCGGCGGGCACGGCGGCCTCCCAGCGCACGACGGGCGCATCGGCGAAATCGACACGCGCGAAGGCTATCCGGCCGCGCCCCAGCGAACCTTGCAGGACGGCGAGGCGAACGGGGAACGACCCGTTCGGAACGGGCTCGCTCATGGGAGGCTGATCCAGCCCGACGAAGGCATCGGCGACCACAACGTGCCCGCTCGCAATGACGAGATCCGCGATATTCGAGACGTGAAAATAGATCTTCACGGGTCGCGCAGCCTCGCCGGGAAGAGCATCGTCAGCGGTTCCCACGAAATCAGGCGAGAAGGCGCGATCGAAGAAGGGCGCATGAGGTGGGGCCGATTGGGCGGCCGCAACGGATAGCCCCGACCACAGGGCTATCGCGGCAAGGCCCATACTCAACGAATGACGCAGAAGGGACATACTCGGCTCGGTGTAGACGGATCATTCCCATGTAGCACAGCACGGGGCCCCGGCCACCGCCCCATCACGCAACACAGTCAACGGGACCTTGAGGACGGCCTGCGCCTGCCAGGAACGGCGGCGTGGGCATGGGGCCTGCCTGCCGTTGGGGCTGTGAGGCCGGTGTCTTTGCTGTTCTCAGCACCGATCCCGGGGACGCCTTACGTGCGGGGCCCGTTCCCATACACGACGTGGGCGCGCTCTTCGAATGCGTCGGCGAAGCGGCGCACGGCGGTATCGAAGACGCTTCCCATCAGAACGGCCAGAAGAGGAGAGCGGAACTCGTACACGATGTCGAAATCGACATCGCAGGCGCGTACGGCGGGAGGGCTTTCAACGGGAACGAAGTGCCACGTGTTGCGCAGCACCCGAAATGGTCCATCGATGTTCTCGACGCTGATGCGGCGCTCGCGCTGTTCAACCTCCACTCGGGTGGTGAAGCGCTCCCGTATCGATTTGTAGCCGATGCCCATGGTGGCAACGAGATGCTCGCCAGCTTCCGTTTCGCGCCGTTCGCGCACAACGAGGCTCTCACAGAGCGGCAGGAATTCGGGATAGCGCTCAATGTCGGCGACCAGTGCCAGCATCTCGTCGGCGCTGAAGGGCATGCGTCTTTGGGTGCGAAAGCTCGCCAATGTGTCTGGACTCAAGATTTGAAGATCACTTGAGCGGCCAAGCTGATGCAGGGCACGCTCGACTGCAGCTCTGCAGGGGCGATCTTAGCGTGACAGAATGCGCGCGAGGATGATCACGATGATCGCTCCGACGGTGGATACGATGATCTGATCTCCCATCTGGAACCCCGTCGTGAAGGGCAAGGTCAGCAGGCCCGCTTGAACGAGAGCCCCGCCAAGGAATGCACCGATGATGCCCACCACGAGATTGCGGATCAATCCGCCACCGCCCAGCAGCAGGCCAGCGAGCCATCCAGCGATCAATCCGTTGATCACCATGATGATCCACGGGTTCTGCAGATAAGCCATCACCTGTTCCATCGTTCACTCCCGATATCTTGCGCCGTCGGTCTATCAGCCCGATACGTTTCAGTCGTTGTGCCCATCAGACGTGGCAGCGGGCGCCAAGATATTGATTGAGATGGCGGTTGTAGGCTTCCGCGTCTGCTTTGTCGGCGGGCGATTGCCTGCGACCCGCGCTCAGAGCTTCAACCTTCGACTGAACCCCGCGCGACAGAAGCCGGTCGAGTTGGCCACGCAGCGATTGACAGGTTTCACCTGGCGGAAGTGGTTTGGCGCCGGGGTCGCCCCCGCTGCCGCCCGTCGCGCAACCCGCGATGAGAAGGGTCACCCCGGCAGCTGCCAGGATGCGCGCGCGGGCCCCACTCCTCAAACCACCTGCCGACGCCACATTTCCCTCCGCCGACGAATTGAACCGCCCTCGCACCGCACCGTGCTCATAGGGTTCCTATGACATCACCCGGCCGTGGGCCGCAAGCCCCGACGGACTGAATATGACATTCGTGCCACAGGTTGGCACCTTGATCGTGCACCGCAGGCGGCCACACTGTCACTGTCGCCGTCGCCGTCGCAGACCGCGCTCAGTGCCGGCCGTCTCGCACTCGTCGCCGTCACGCATCTTCAGTCCGCATTATGGCCGCGCGGTGCCGGTGCCCTGGTTGGCAGGCGCCTTGGCAACCTGCTGTTGAGACCCCTGTTCGGGAAGCACAGGTGCCACGGCCGCACCTGCCGCCGCTGTCTGACCCGACCCTACGGTCGAACATTTCGCCTGGAATTCAGCGTTGGCTTTCTCCAGTTCCGTCATTTTGGCCAGTGATGCGCGCTTGACGGTCACGGTCGACGACTTGCCGGTCGAGGCTTTTTCTACGCCCTCCACAAAGCCTTCTTTGCGCAGGGTATCGATGCGAGCGGTCAAGGCCACACACTCCGGATTGATCCGCGGTGCGGCCGCCGTTTTGGCTTGCGCCGCCGCATCAACCGAGGCCGTCGTGAGATTGGCCCCTGTCAGCCCGGTCCCATCGCTGGAGCACCCGGCTGCGACGCCCCCCACCACGATTGCGATGACCAGAGCAGAAAATGGATTGGACCTGTTCATGACTGTGCTCCCCCTCGAGCGGCCGCCGCGATGTTGCAGGCGGACTGTGCAACTCTATGCCACTCTTTTAATCTGTGATCGCGGGCCGGGCCCAGGCTTGCCGCAGCTATCGGGTGTGGATGAGATCAGCTTGACAGTGCCGAATCTGTGGACATCCCCTGCGCGCAAAGGAGCGCGAACCTGCGAGCGGGTTCCGGACGATCAATCCCCGTTGATGACGTGCGCGGCCTCAGCAATGGCGTCGCGAATGCGTGCTTCAAGAGCTGCCAGATCAGCCTCTGCAACGCATTGCCGGTCGGCCAAGTACTGCCGGGTGGTCTTCAAGGGGTCGGCGGGAACAGTCCCTGGCGAATTGCGCCGTGCTCCACGGTTGGCATGCCCTTGAAAAGCTGGGGTCCGGATGACGATGACAGGGCGAGGAGATCCGCCCGCGACGCGCGCGTCGAGGCGCTCCTGCCGCAGGACCTCCGAAATGGCCAATACGTCGGTTCCATCGATCATGCGAACAGGATGCTCTCGCTGGCACTCGTCAAGTGCGCCACGGTCCACGTCGTCCGGACAGATGATGATATGCAACTGCGATGCAGGCGCCTCGTTGCCGGATTGCCCTGTCAGGCTGTGCATGTAGGCCGCGATGGATGATGCGGGACGCACGGCGACTGTGATCGTTCCAGTGTGACGGCGTGCCTCCTCCACGGCATGGTCCTGAGCGGCTGCATGAACGGCGGCTCCAGTATTGGGCTGGACCTCTGCCCATGCATCGGGCGTGGGTGCCGCTTCTGGCGAACCAGCGGCCAGTTCACGAAAGAGCACCGCTGGACCTGCTCCCAGGGCAAGCCG
Source organism: uncultured Hyphomicrobium sp. (assembly GCA_964655725.1). GTDB lineage: Bacteria > Pseudomonadota > Alphaproteobacteria > Rhizobiales > Hyphomicrobiaceae > JAGVSR01. Next base: position 7,711 of record CAZZPH010000002.1, on the reverse strand, counting down.
AAGCCCGTGATGGGCAGGTGAGGCCAGTATCCGATCGCCGTGTTGTACGACGCTGGCGATCGCGGCCCAGGCCGCTTCCATGCCGATGCCCAGAAGGCACGGTTGCGCCTGCCGGCCGAGGGCATACAACATGCCCGCCTTCTCCTCGAAGCGGCGCGCTAACAGCATGGCTTGGTACGCCCGCGAGAGCGCCGCTTCATCGGATAAACAGGCGTGTGGTGGTTCGTTCATGGACGGCTCGTTGTGGATGCCAGGGGCCCGGCCCGGCGCCTGCTGTCAGCGCTCGACGGTGCACCATAGCGCGATCCGGCCGACCGTAGGGCAAGGATGGCACACTCGCCCCCGCCGCGGCGAGATTGGCGGACAGTTGTGACCGGCTTTTGACTGGATCGAAGGCGCGCCAGCTGCAAGCTGCCCGAAAATCCAAGATCAGGGGGGGAGAGTTATCGGCTGAGGATCAGCCGATCATCGGGATGCACAAATCCCAGGATCTCGCGCGAGAGTTCTTCCACGATATCGGGATCAGGCGGGCTGGCGGACAAAAGGGCGACATCGTTCGCCAGGGACGCGCGCACGGTCTGGAGGCTTCGGATCTCGAACTCCACGAGACCCGCCCGCTCGGCAAACACCGAGCGCGCCTCCAGACCGTAGCGGCCGTACAGAACGTGATAGGAGAAGTAGGCTGTCGACGACAGGCAGATAAGCAATACCAGCGCCTGTTTTAGCCTCGATCGCCAATCATACATGGGGAACGCAGAACCGGAATGTTCGTGGTTACGCCGATACAAAGAACCTGGAACACCGCTGATATTAAAGCGTCACGATTAAAGCCCGGTAAAGCGATGTGCGCTTTTCTGATGCCGGAATGAGCATATTGCAGGCCGTAGTCAGCTGGCCGCTCGCAGAATTCCGCGACCTGCATACGATGCCACGGGGCCAAGCTCGCCTTCGATACGGATGAGCTGGTTATATTTGGCAAGCCGGTCGGAGCGGGAGAGGGAGCCTGTCTTGATCTGCCCGCAGTTGGTCGCCACCGCCAGATCGGCAATGGTGCTGTCTTCCGTCTCGCCGGACCGGTGCGACATGACCGCGGTGTAGCCCGCGCGCTGGGCCATCGAGACCGCATCCAGCGTCTCTGTCAGTGAGCCGATCTGGTTGACCTTGACGAGGATCGAGTTTGCGATGCCCTTGGCGATCCCTTGGGACAGCCGCGCTGTGTTGGTGACGAAGAGGTCGTCACCGACCAACTGGCATTTCGCACCGATGAGTTCGGTCAGTGCTTTCCAGCCCGCCCAGTCATCCTCAGCCATGCCGTCCTCAATCGAGATAATCGGAAAGCGTGCGACAAGATCGGCCAGGAAGCGGGCATTGGCGTCACTGTCGAGCGAGCGGCCCTCGCCCTCCATCACGTACTTGCCGTCCTTGTAGTATTCGGTCGAGGCGCAATCGAGCGCCAGCATGACATCATCGCCAGGCTTGTAGCCGGCCTGTTCGATGGCCCGCATGATGAAGCCCAGCGCTTCGTCGGCACTCTTCAAGGCCGGCGCAAAACCACCTTCATCACCAATGGCCGTATTGAACCCGGCGTCCTTGAGCGCCTTTTTCAATGTGTGGAATATTTCTGCGCCGACGCGCACAGCTTCCGCGGCGCTGCCCGCTGCAACAGGCATAATCATGAATTCCTGGATGTCGATGGGATTATCGGCATGCGCACCACCGTTGATGATATTCATCATCGGAACAGGCAGAACGTGGGCGTTTGCTCCGCCGATATAGCGAAAGAGTGAAAGGCCACTCGATTGTGCCGCCGCTTTCGCCGCTGCCATCGAGACGCCCAGGATGGCGTTAGCGCCCAGACGCGCCTTGTTCGGCGTTCCATCGAGCTGGATCATCGCGGCATCGATACCGCGCTGGTCTTCCCCATCCATTCCGACAAGGGCGTCTGCGATCTCGCCGTTGACGGCATCGACGGCCTTTGTCACTCCTTTGCCAAGGTAGCGGGACTTATCGCCGTCACGCAATTCGATGGCCTCGTGAGCACCCGTCGACGCGCCGGACGGCACCGCAGCCCGGCCCATCGCACCATCTTCCAGCGTCACGTCAACCTCGACCGTGGGGTTGCCACGGCTGTCGAGTATCTCACGTCCCAGGATATCGACGATGGCGGTCATGGCGGGTCCTCTCGATTACGGTAAGCGACAGGCTCAAGGCCTCTCGCGCGAAATTGCGCCGGGTTGTAGCCTCTCGATGATAGAAGCGCAAAGCCCCTGGGGGCCACTCATGTCCTACCCGGACGGGCAGTTGCGCCCAAACCACCCCAACCAAAGTTGAAGGAGGCCCCGTTCCGTGGACGCGAACTCAGCCCTTGTTCTGTTTTCCGGAGGCCAGGATTCGACGGTCTGCCTCGCCTGGGCGTTGGAGCGCTTCGAACGGGTGGAAACGATCGGATTCGACTATGGGCAGCGTCATGTTGTTGAAATGATCCAACGGCACGCCGTGCTCAAAGCGTTGAGCACCCAAGTGACGACCGCAGCGCGGCTGGGGCGCGATACGGTGCTGGATCTGCCGGCACTGGCCGTAGTCAGTGATACCGCTCTGACGCGCGATCGCGAGATCACTTATGCACAGAACGGATTGCCAACGACGTTCGTGCCGGGCCGCAATCTCCTCTTCCTGACGTATGCCGCTGCACTGGCCTATCGCCGTGGCATCCCGACGCTGATCGGCGGCATGTGTGAGACAGACTTCTCCGGCTATCCCGATTGCCGTCGCGCGACCCTCGATGCCTTAGAGGTCTCGCTGGCGTTGGGGCTCGATCAACGGATTGAGATCGCTACACCGCTGATGCATCTCGACAAGGCGGCGACCTGGGGTCTGGCACACAAACTGGGCGGGGATGCTCTGATCGAGGTGATCGTCGAGCACACCCATACCTGTTACCTGGGAGATCGCAGTCAGCGCCACGCGTGGGGTTATGGATGCGGCGCATGCCCCGCGTGCGCGTTGCGGGCGGCCGGATGGCGCACATGGCGGAATACGCAGGCCACCGCTTCTCAGTGATCGAGCCGGAATGGGTTGAAGTTCGTCTTGCGGTCGTAGACATCGGCGTTTTCCGCGCGCTTCAAGGCTTTCACGATACGTGTCGTCAGCGGCAGGAAGGCGATCTCCACACCGGTCTTGGCGAAGAATTGTGTGACGACGAGTGTCAGGACCAACTCGTTGGGCATAATGCCGGAGTTCCAGAACGCGAGCGGATAGAAGATCGCGCTGTCAACGGCTTCACCCGCCACTGTCGAGGCGACGAAACGGGTGCGCATCAGGCGGCCTTCGGTTGCGACCTTCATCCTGGCCAGAACATAGGAATTGACGAACTCGCCGCAGAAATAGGCGATCATCGACGCCCCGGCGATGCGCCACGTGTTGCCGAACGCGATTTCGTAGACGGTCTGGTTGTCCCAGCCCGGGGCAGGCGGCAGCGCCACGACGACGGCCG
>CAZZPH010000002.1:0-4208 GCA_964655725.1 uncultured Hyphomicrobium sp. | reverse complement strand
CCGCCATAAGACTTGCGAAAGCCAGCGCCGCAAATCCCGTCCAGATGACACGGCGTGCACGTGAATAGCCATAGACCTCGGTCAGGATGTCTCCGAAGATATAGGAGATCGGAAAGAACAGAACGCCCGCCCCAAACGTCACCATTCCCAAAAGTGGCACGTCGATCTGAGCGGCCTTTGCCGGTCCGATGAGATTTGAGCAGACGAGAACGACGACGAACGCGACCATGACGAGATCGAAGTACCGGTAATTTGGTCCGCTGGTCTGCGGTCTTGCCTTGTCAGCGATCTCCATGCCCCCACCCCGATCCAACCGAACCGCCTCCCCGGCGCCGTCATCGCCCGGGCGCCTGCCCTCATCACGGCCCCTGGGCGCTGCACCCACCGCCCGTCAGGTACCCTTGACACCGCCACTCCCACCGCTACGTGTGGCGGCATGTATCAGGTCAAGGAAATCTACTACACACTCCAGGGCGAGGGCGCGAATGCCGGCACACCGGCCGTATTCTGCCGCTTTACGGGGTGCAATCTGTGGTCAGGACGCGAGGACGACCGGGCCGCAGCGGTCTGCAGGTTCTGCGATACCGACTTCGTGGGCACGAACGGGATCGGCGGTGGCCGATTTGAAAGTGCCGATGATCTGGCGGAAGCGTGCCGGGCAGTCCTTCAAGCGCCGGCGGGCCCTGCGCTGGTTGTTCTGACCGGCGGTGAACCGATGCTGCAGGTCGACAACGCACTCATCGACGCCCTGCATGCACGCGGGTTCTCGATTGCAATCGAAACAAATGGGACGATTGCCGTTCCTCAGAGCATCGATTGGATCTGCGTCAGCCCCAAGGCCGGCGCGAGCCTTGTTCAGGTGCAGGGCGACGAGCTTAAATTCGTCTATCCCCAGCAGGGCCTCGACCCCCAAAGCCTCACGGCACTGGACTTCGAGCACTATTTTCTCCAACCCATGGATGGACCGGAGCGCGCAGCCAACACTCAGACGGCGATCGCGTACTGCAAGGCCAATCCACCGTGGAGGCTTTCCGTCCAGACCCATAAGATCCTGGGCATTCCCTAACCCTGCCTGCAGATCGTGCGCACCTGCCGCGCTGTCACCTCTTGCCACCCGCGCGTGCCGCGCCTATTCCCTCGCCCCATGCGCATTTATCGAGACTTTCACTTTGAAGCCGCCCACTATCTGCCCTCCGCGCCGCCAGGGCATCCTAACGCGCGCGTACACGGCCATTCGTTCCGCGCGCGCATCATCGTAGAGGGGGAGCCGGATCCTGAAACCGGTATCGTCATGCATTTCGACGACCTGACGTCGGCTATCGCCGCTACTCAGGACGCGCTGGATCATCGCATGCTGAACGACGTCGAGGGACTTGAGTTGCCGACGCTCGAGCGGATCGCGATGTGGATCTGGGAGCGGCTGGACAACACGGTTCCCGGGCTGACCCAGATCGAGATCCACCGCGATAGCTGCCACGAAGGGTGCATCTATTCTGGCCCGCGCTCCCCGCGGCGTCTTGCAGCGGAGTAGGGCGATGGGACGCAAAGCGCCGCCCGTGACCCAACTTGGCCGGCAGACACCGATCCCTGAAAGCCCTGATCAGGCGACACTGGAGCGGGTGCCCAATCCTCACGCGGATACGCTGTATGTCGCGCGCTTCGCTGCTCCGGAGTTTACATCGCTCTGTCCGGTGACAGGCCAACCTGACTTCGCTCACCTCGTCATCGACTACGTACCCCGCAAATGGCTTGTGGAGAGTAAGTCGTTGAAGCTCTTCCTCGCTTCTTTCCGAAATCACGGCGCATTCCATGAGGACTGCACAGTGGCGATCGGCAAGCGACTGTCGGACCTCCTCGAACCCCACTTTCTGAGGATCGGGGGATATTGGTATCCGCGTGGTGGAATACCCATCGACGTATTCTGGATGTACGGTGAGATGCCCAAGGGAGTTTGGCTCCCCGATCAGGGTGTGCCGCCGTACCGGGGCAGGGGCTAGGCGCGCAACCGCTTTAATCAACGTTGGCGCGGCGCGTCATCCGCATCACCAAAGGAATCGGGCATCATCTTGGACAGATCGAGTTTCGTAACCGCGGTTTGCGCGACCTGAAGCACGCCTGTCGCGCGCTGACGTTCGCTGGCCATGAGGACGGCTGCCGCCTGCTGGCTGTTGTACGTGGCAAGGGGAGCGGGCCGTGTTTCAGCACCCACTTCGGCCAGGCCATCGATCACGAGCACGAACGTGATCCAGAAGCAGGCTGAACGCGCCCAGTTTTTGCCGCTGAAGGCCAGGATCGTCAACATCGCCGCGCTCGCTCCGCTCATCGGGACGAAAGATCGCCGACAGTATGACAACCGAGTCTTGCCGAGCCGTTAAAGTCTAGACCAATCTGGCACAGTTCATCGATGGGTGATGTTCATGGGTGACGCGTCCTCGCAATGCGAGCGGCATCAATCCTCGCGATAGACGCGCTCGCGCCGCTCATGGCGCTCCTGTGCTTCCAGCGAAAGTGTGGCGATCGGGCGGGCGTCCAGACGTTTCAATCCGATGGGTTCACCCGTTTCTTCGCAGTACCCATAGGTCCCATCCTCGATGCGTGCGAGAGCGGCATCGATCTTGGAGATCAATTTGCGCTGCCGGTCGCGGGCACGCAGTTCGAGAGCACGATCGGTCTCTGATGTCGCCCGGTCCGCCAGATCGGCATGCTGGACGGAATCCTCGTGCAGGCCTTCGAGAGTTTCCTTGGTCTGGCGGATGATTTCCTCACGCCAGTTGAGCAGCTTCTGGCGGAAATAGAGCCGCTGGTGCTCGTTCATGAACGGTTCGTCTTCGGAAGGGCGATAGTCCGGCGGCAGGACGATAGCCGACGCCTTCGCGCGCTGAACCAGCTTCTTGTCGGAGGGCTTTTGCGCGGCCCGAATGACGGGCCGGGCCGCCGGTGATGCCATGGATTTAGGGGGCGGAGAAGCTGCAGCGGAGGCCTTCACCACAGGACGTTTCGACGCCGTTGTCTTGGCCGTGGCCTTGTTCTTCGGTGCGACTGAGCGCGCAGCGGCACCTTTGGGGGCAGGCTTGCCGGCTCGTGCGGTCACTGATGAAGCCTTCTTGGCTGACGACACAGAGGCCTTGACGGCCTTCGTGGCCTTGGCAGGGGCCTTAGTATCCCGGCTAGCCTTGCTCGTCTTGCCTTGCTTGCCCATCACTTTGCCCATGACAACCTTGCCCATGACAGGCCTCCCCTGAGACGACGCCGGACCTCACGCTCGCACAGGAATCGATCACCGAGCCGGCTTGGCCGGTTGGGCCGAAGCTATTGTCGGGGTGTAAGGCGAAGTCAAGGTGGTGACGGTCATCAATTGACGACATGGCGAAAATTTGCCGGGTCCTCCGCGATTTATGACAGCCAGGCAATGAAATCCCTGCCGCCGGGGACGAGCGGTCGCGCGGGCATGCAGACGGGCTGGGAATTAACCCGGAATTAACTCTACTTGTGCAATCTGAGGTTGTCTTTCGGCGAAACGCTACCGAGACGTTGAGATCAAGCGTTTTGCCAGTCGCGAATTACCCCCACGGGTCGAGAACAGCAAGGAGTACACACAACTCATGTGAGACCTGTCTCGGGATGCATCTCCTGGACCCACCCACGTCCCGAACCCTCCGGCCCTCGATCGTCCCATCGAAGGGTCCCACCCGGCGGGTTCTCCATCCAACGTGATGCCATCCCGCAGAGGGGCCGAATTGCCAAACCTCGGCCCCATGCGCCGCTCCCTCATTGCTCCCAGGGAGCGGCGCATTCGTTCTTTATCGAGGTTTGAAGGAACCATATTCGCCACTCCCTGAGCCAGCGCGCCATAGCACCGCCCAGCAAAGGTCCCGTTGCGTCCCCGCTCGGCCAGACGATAGTGTCAGGGCGGGTGCAAATCAGGGGACAGCATGGCAGACGACATCAAATTTTCCGGCACGCAAACTTATGTCGCGACGCCCGACCTCAAGGTCGCCGTCAACGCCGCCATCACACTTGAGCGCCCGTTGCTGATCAAGGGGGAGCCGGGCACAGGAAAGACGGTTTTGGCGCTCGAGGTTGCGCGCGCCATCGGTGCACCCATCATTGAGTGGCACATCAAATCGACGACCAAAGCGCAGCAGGGGCTCTATGAGTACGACGCCGTCTCGCGCCTGCGCGACAGCCAGCTTGGGGACCCGCGCGTC
>CAZZPH010000001.1:0-35693 GCA_964655725.1 uncultured Hyphomicrobium sp. | reverse complement strand
AACAAAGCAACGCGCGGGCGTATCGGCCAGCCGGAAGAGCGCGCGCGTTGCTTTGTTGACCCCTGCATCCGTGGCCTGGGCCGACAGGACAACCGCGACCAGAAGCGTGAAAGGATTGGTGTGCTCCAGTTCACCCTGCGGCGCCGGATTGGCAATTTCGAAGCGGTGGAAGATCTCCTCGACCTCCGCAGCCGTAGGAGCTTTCGCCCGGGGGTGGGCTCGTTGGTTTGCGGCCGCCTTCGGCCCGGCCTTGCGCGGCTTCCGGGCGACTATTTTTTGCTGTGCCGGGGGCTTCATTGCGGCCAATCTCTTGTCCTATGATCGCGTCATGACGAAAGAACCAGAATTGATGCACGAGCAAGGGATGTTCAAAGCCGTCCTGCATCCCCACCGGTCGCTGTCGCCGGTGGGTTTCCGGCTCATCATGGCTTTCGTGGCCGTTGTCTCTCTCGTGACGGGCGTTGCGTTTTATCTGTCGGGGGCCTGGCCGGTCCTGGGATTTTATGGCCTCGATGTACTCGCGATCTATCTGGCCTTCAAACTCAATTACCGGGCCGGCACCGCCTACGAGCTTGTCGAGCTGACGCCGGAGGTTCTGACCATCACGCATGTCAGGCCATCGGGCAAGCAGACGAGCCACGATTTCAATCCCTATTGGGTCAGGGTGCTGATCAATGAGTGGCCCGACGGCAGCGCTGTCTTGAAACTTATCTCCCATGGCCGGGAATTCGAGTTCGCGCGCTTCCTCAATGCCGAGGAGAAAAAGGATTTCGCGATCGCTTTGCAGAACGCGCTCGCGCGTGCCCGCTCGGGTCCCGCCCCTGCTTAGTTGGGATTTCGCCTGGACTTGCCGATCATTGCAGAAGGCGCACGAGATGGGTCCCTGAACTCAGACGAACCTTCCGCGGCGCTGAAGAACTTCGATCTTATAACCGTCGGGGTCCTCGATGAAGAAGAAGCGGCCAAAAACCTCGCCCCCGTGGGTCATCTCCTTGATGTCTTTTGGGGCAAACCCAAGCGACTTGATCCGCGCGTGCTCAGCGTCGAGATCATCGACAACGAATGCGACATGGCCGTAACCGTTGCCTAGATCATAGGGCTCGGCGCGGTCCTTATTGACGGTGAGTTCGACCTCGAAGTCACTCTCTGGGTTACGCATGTAGGTGAGCGAGAAATCGGGCCATTCGCGCCGCTCTGCAATCGAAAGGCCGAAGCACTTGGCATAAAAGTCGACCGAGCGCGCCTCGTCGAGCACTCGCACCATCATGTGAACGGCCTTGGCCATCTTGCAATCCTCTAGATGAGTTATAGCCAAGGACGGCTGGCTGCGGTCTTCTTTTCGTAAGAGCTGATCTCTGCATCTTTTTGAAGCGTGAGGCCGACGGCGTCGAGGCCATTCAGCAGGCAATGCTTGCGGAAGGAATCGATCTCGAAGTGGATCACGCCTCCATCGGGTCCGCGTATCTCTTGGGCTTCGAGGTCGATCGTCACCGTCGCGTTGGCGCCACGCTCCGCGTCGTTCATTAGCCGGTCGACGTCCGGCTGTGGCAGCTTGATCGGCAGGATGCCGTTCTGGAAGCAGTTGTTGTAGAAGATGTCGGCGAAATCAGGCGCGATGACGCAGCGGATGCCGAAGTCGAGAAGGGCCCAGGGCGCATGTTCGCGCGACGAGCCGCAGCCGAAGTTCTCGCCTGTGACGAGGATTTGCGCTTTGCGATAAGCGGGTTTGTTCAAAACGAAATCCGGCAACTCGGCACCCGTGGCAGGATCAAAGCGCATTTCATAGAACAGCGACGTGCCGAGCCCCGTACGCTTGATCGTTTTCAGGAACTGCTTGGGGATGATCATGTCGGTGTCGATGTTGCGCAGAGGTAAAGGGGCGGCAACACCAGTGAGCTTGACGAATTTGTCCATCGCATCCTCGTTGGAGGGCGCGCCTTACGCCCTCAGTGCATCGGCAAGTGCCCGGAAATAACCTTCTGCCGCGGTCAGCCGGTCAGCGGCCGCATCGTAAGCGGAAAGTGCGGCCAATCCAGGCGGCTCCGCCATCTGGGCAGGGCCTTTCAGCGTTTCGAGCCGTCTTTTAACGCCAGCAAGCTTGCGCCCGTCAAGATGGCGCTGGAGCACGCTGACAATGGTCTCCAGATACCCCGATATCCGGCCGAATTCACGCACGACGGCCTTGCGGGCGCTGTGATCCTCGGGGTTGGCCAGCAGCTTGGTGTGGGCGTCGGCGGCCCGCGACAGGGTGGCCGCGATCTGGTCGGCGTAGGCGGCGACTTTCTCGCGCCGGCGTCCATCGAGCGCCGTCAGAGTCCCAATCCAGCGATGGAGAAGCTCGGCCAGCGCCAGAATGCGTCGGGAATAATCGGGGGCGGGCATCGAAGGGCCATACTCGCGCGCGTGGTTTGCCGCTCAGGTTCCGGCGGCTGTATCGTGATGGTAGCCATGCACAATGTGCCAGGGGATAAGTCCGTGCGTACCCCGCTCGGGGGACTTTGGCGCTGATCTCAGCGAATTGACGGATCCGCGTAGCAGCGGCGCATGTATTCGCAGCGGTGCGAGCCTGAGAAATGCATGCTGTCGCCCTTGGCCGGCGAGATGAAGCGGCAGACCTCTTCCAGGCCCTCCTCGGTCAGCCAGCCCTGCCGCCGGCCGCGCTGAACGGCAAAGCAGTCTGCGGTTTCCTCGTCGGGACCACGAAACTGGTGCCCGCACTCGTGCGCATAGATCCACAACTTGACCGGGGTCGAGACCCTATCGAGCAGCCGGGGATTTAGTATGAGAAAGCCGGGATAGGCCGCACCGTAATCGTCGAGGGAATTGTCGACAACAGTCGGCCGCTGGCCACAGACCTGCTGGCGTCCATCGAGCTTCAATTCACCGGGTTTAAGGATCCGGGCATCGCCGCCGACGTGGTCCACATACTCTTCCGGCGTCGGAGGTTCGTCGGCCAGAGCCCGGCTTGCCATCGCCATACCGGCCAGCGCCGCGCCGGCCCAGCAGATTGCCAGGCAAAAGATCATGGAGCCGGTCGATTGCTTCCGAAAGACAACAGTCATGCGTCTTGGGAGATCCCGCCCTAACTGGATATGGCTCGAAGCACGTCCCTGGCTATGGTCTATGCCAGAGGCGTGTCTGTGGCACCATCCAAAATCATGCCCGCCCGATAGCTCTCGCAGGATCGAATGTCATTTCGGCTAAATTCAGACGCGAGGAGACTTTGTGGCTCAATCTTGCATCACCTGCGGCAGGGCCGTGCGTCGACAGTGGCGCTCCAGCCGCTGACTTCCTTTGTGTAGCGCGTCGTCGCACCGGCTGCATTTGCGAAACTTGCCCACCTGGAGCCGTACTCGAAGTCCGTGAAATCGATCCAGGAGCGGATGGCGGCCTTGCGTGCTGCTTCCTTTGTCGCACCGGTCCCGCTGCCGGTGTGGACATGGGAGGACATGCACAGCTTGCCCTTTTCCCGGCGATGTTCGTGCATTCCGGCAAGTCCGGTCTCGTGCGCCATCGCCGCACACGGCTGCATAAGCAGGATGGCTGGGAGAACCGGCGTCCATCTCACCATTTGAATTGCCCTCCTCTGGCGTCAGACACTTGTCCAAATCAAGAGGCAAACTAACCTGCGAGGAACGGCGGGACAATTGCTTTAGGGCTGAATTTGGAGTGGCCGCGGCATGTGCGACACGATCTAGATCAGCAGCACTAGATCAGCCGAAGGGCCCGCATGCTGGCATGACCAGCCCGCCCCACGATGATGTGATCATGAACGAGCACGCCGAGCGGCCGGCCGGCTTCGATGATAAGTTTTGTCATGTCGATGTCGGCACGCGACGGCGAGGGATCGCCGGAGGGATGATTGTGCACCAGAATAATCGCGGTTGCTGCTAGCTCCAGGGCGCGTTTGACCACTTCGCGGACATAGACGGGTGTGTGATCGACCGTTCCCTGGCCCTGGACTTCGTCGGAGATCAGCCGGTTCTTCTTGTCCAGAAAAAGGATGCGGAACTGCTCCCGGTGCTCGTAGCCCTGCGCTGCGGTGAGATAGGCGAGAACTTCCGCGCCCGATGCCAGCAGCGGGCGCTGAACAAGGCTGGATCGCGTAAGGCGCAAAGCTGCCGCGCGCACGAGCTTCAACTCGGTCACGACCGCTTCGCCGATGCCCGAGATTTCCCTGAGGCGCGGCTCGGGAGCGTTGACGACCTCGGCGAAGGAGCCGAAGCGTGCAATCAGACGTTTGGCGAGATCCTTCGTGTCGCGGCGGGGAATGGCGCGAAACAGAATGAGTTCCAGCAGTTCGTAGTCAGGCAAGGCCTCCGGACCGCCTTTGCGGAATCGTTCCCGCAAGCGCTGACGATGCCCGCTGTGTAAAGGTAATTCGGCCTCGAAAAGGCCGGCGCTGTGGGGCTCATCGTCGTCGCTATTGGCATCCGCAGGCATTCGCGCGGGCTCCGCAATCGCTCAGCCGTTGGTGTACGGCGGACAATGGAGTCCGGCTGGCGATGTCGTGAAGATCTCGCAGCCTGTCTCCGTCACGCCGACCGAATGCTCAAACTGTGCCGACGGCTCCCGATCGCGTGTTACGGCAGTCCAGCCGTCGGGCAGCACCTTCACAGCGGCGCGGCCGAGGTTGATCATCGGTTCGATGGTGAAGAACATGCCCGGCTGCATGACCACGCCCTCGCCCGCCTCACCATAGTGGAGAATGTTGGGGCGGTCGTGGAATACGCGGCCAAGCCCGTGCCCGCAGAACTCGCGCACAACGCTGCAACGCTCACCCTCGGCAAACTCCTGAATGATGCGCCCGATGGTCCCTGTCGAAACGCCGGGCTTGACGGCGGCGATGCCACGCATCAGCGCTTCGTAGGTTACGTCCATAAGCCGCTCCGCGCGCCGTGATACCTCTCCGACCGGGTACATGCGGCTGGTATCGCCGTGCCATCCCTCCACGATCAGCGTGATGTCGATATTTACGATGTCGCCTTCCCGCAGCGGCTTGGGCCCGGGGATACCATGACAGACGACGTGGTTGATCGAAGTGCAGATCGACTTGGGAAAGCCCCTGTAGTTCAGCGGTGCGGGAATGGCATTGTGCGCGAGCGCGAACTCGAGCGCCAATTCGTCGAGATAGTCTGTGGTGACACCTGGTTTCACGTGAGGCGTCAGCATATCGAGCGCGGCGGCTGCAAGCTGGCCAGCCTTGCGCATGCCCACAAACCCTTCAGGTCCATGCTGCTTTATGGCGGTATCGCGCTTCAGCGCGCGGCTCAGCTCGACGTTCGACATGCCGTTTCAGAATTCCGGAGTGGTTGGAGTGGCGACGGACACCATACCGAATTTTCCAGCAATGTGCCAACGCGACGCCGGGATGTCTCGTCAGATATGAAAACGGCGGCCTGGTAGGCCGCCGTTACACGTCAACTTATGGTCACCGCTCAGGTGGACGGCGCGCCGTCGGCCTCGCCCTCAGCACCCCCTTCAGCCTCGCCTTCAGGTGCGGTGAGCAGTGCGCGGGCCTGGCCGATCCAGTCGTCTTTCTCGATGCGTCCATCGATGTTGAGGACGCCTTCGATGTTGGCGATGTCATCGTCTGCCAGGTTGGCGATCTGCTCCAGCTTGTAGCAGTTCAGTTGCTTCAGGCGTCCGGCGAGCAGGGCGTCGATGCCATTGATTTGCGTCAGATCCTCTGCCTCACCCTTGGGCTTCTTGAAGCCCTTCCAGGCGGCGTTGAGCTTACGGGCGCGCACGTCGGTGCGCTCAAAGATGCGGGCGGCCTTGCCGCGCAGACCGCGCAGATAATAGAGCTTGGCGCGGCGGACCTTGCCACGGCGTACGACTTCGATCTCCGCGATATGCGGCGAGTACAGCGGGAAGACGCGCTCCACGCCCTCACCGTAAGAGATCTTGCGAACAGTGAAGCTCTCATTGATGCCCGCGCCCGAGCGCGCGATCACAACGCCCTCGTAGGCCTGAAGGCGCTCCGCAGGAGCTCGCGCGGCAGCGGCCTTCTTTTTCTTGTCCTTGGGATCGGCTTCAGCCGTCTCGACGACCCGGACCATAACCTTGACGGTATCGCCGGGCTGGAATTCGGGGATGCCCCGTTTGGCGAGCACGGCATCCATCTGCTCGCGCTCGATCTGCTGAATGATGTTCATGCGCAGTCCTTTTTTGTTTGTTTTTCAATGCAGAGGAGCCTTCCGCCAACCATTCGGTAAGCTGAAGTGAGGCTCGTGCGGCCCTTGAGGGCACCCCTTGATGGGAATTGGTTGGCCGGGTGATACCCAATTACCCTGAACTTGTCGAGGCCTTCAAAGCGGGCTGCCGCCCCCTTCTGGCCGCTACGGCCCCGCGATGCCCGGTCCCAGTCCGCGCAGGATCAGGTGGCGGGGGTCGTCCCGCTCCTGAGCTGTCAGATCCGAGTGCTCTGAGTCGCGCGGGTCGGGAGGAAATAGCCCAAGAACGGGCGGCACACCCAGCAACGACGGGGGGACTTGGTTGGGCAGGATGGATGTCCCGCTGGCGATGGCAGCCTGCCCCGGCACTGGACCTTTGGGGGCGAGGCTTTCCGGGGCTTTGTTCGCTGCTGGTGCCACGGGCTGTGATGGGGAGGACCCTGCCACCGAGGGTGCGGTGTGATGATCCGATACGGACTTGGATTGGCGATTCTTGCGCTTGCTCTTGGCGTTGGCTTTGCTTTTGCGTGGATCGGGACCTGATAGGCCGCGCTTGGATCTTTCGTTGCTCTCAATCGCGGTTCCGGCCTGTTGCACTTCGACAGAGAAGGAATGCAGCAGCGCACCTGAGCGTGCGCGGACATCTACGTTCGCACGCACCGGCTCTCCGCCGCTTTGAGGCAGCCGGATGACGATGTCGTTGAGATCGCCCAATGCCATCGCCCATGTGGTCGGAGACAGAAATCGACCTGACGACATTTCCGTCCTTGCGGGCAGACCTGAGACCGTAACCGTCGTGAGGGGGTCGGATCCAGCGGCAACGTGGTGTAACCCCATCAACCCCCGTGGCCCGTGCGAAAGCGTTGCAAATTGCGGTGCCGGCACAATCTGCATTGCTGCCGCAAAGCCGTTCCGATCGGCGAAGGCAAATCGATCAACGGGCACTGGAGCCGCCATCAATCGCGCTTCAAGTGAAAGGGAGGCCTCTTTGAATTTCCGCTGTTCTGCGACGAACCACCAGCACAGTCCCGCGAGCACACCTAGAAGGATTGCGAGTTCGAAATTCGAAGCCGCCCGATCACTCAAATTCCTGACGAAACCCGAGCGCGTTCGCGGTCCAACTTCAAGGTTTTTGTCGATGGGCTGCGGACCGGGAGGATCTGTGGCCTCAACCCCGCGCATGTCCCGGCGGGAGGGAGTTGTCGCTGCGTGGGCACGCTTGGTCGCAATCACGGGAAACCTCACGTGGACTGGAACCTGTGCGACCTGTTGGATGCCGCGGTGTGGCCGCACGCGCTATCGTTGATGAATTGTTATGGTCATCCTTTCGATTGCAATTCAAATACGCAATTCAATTTCAACCGATCGACAGATTATCTCGGTTAATCCGAATTAAACAAATGCGTTGGATTGCGACTGTCATTATTCCCAATCTCGGGATAATGCATAAGAGATTGAGTTTATTCCGGCCATTATGATCAGGGCTTTTGTCGCCGCGCAGCGAGATCCGGCCGGCGCTCGCGCGTGATCCGCAAAGCCTCCTCGCGCCGCCACGCAGCGATGCGTGCATGATCGCCCGACAAGAGGAGACCTGGTATCGCGCGCCCTTCCCACTCGCGCGGGCGGGTGTAGTGCGGATATTCCAGCAGGCCATCCTCGAAGCTCTCATGCGCGAGGCTCTCTGGCGTCCCCATGACGCCCGGCAGAAGCCGCACGCAGGCATCGATTAGCACCATCGCAGGTAATTCACCGCCCGAGAGTACGAAATCGCCGATCGAAATCTCCTCCAGTCCGCGCCCCTCGATGACGCGTTCGTCGATGCCCTCAAAGCGGCCGGCCAGCAGTATCGCGCCTGCCCCCGTAGCCAGTTCGCGCGCACGTGTTTGGGTCAAGGGCCGCCCGCGCGGCGAGAGATAGATCCGGGCCAGTCCTGGTGACAGCGTCAGCGCGTGATCGATGGCGCCGGCCAGCACATCGGCGCGCATCACCATGCCCGCGCCACCGCCAGCCGGCGTGTCATCCACCTGCCGGTGACGTCCCAGGCCGAAGTCACGGATGTCGACGGTGGTCAGCGACCAGAGCCCCGCTTCGAGCGCCTGCCCTGCGAGCGAATGCCCGAGCGGACCAGGAAACATGCCGGGAAAGAGGGTCAGAACCGTGGCCTGCCACGCCGGGCGTCCATCGCTTGTCGGGCTGTGGGCCACCGGCTCTCTCACACGCCTTCCACGATCGTGATGTCGATCGTACCCGCACCCTGGCGGTGCGCTTTGGCTACCGCGTACTCGGGGCTCTTTGAGTAGGCGAGGGCGGCCTCGTAGCTCGGGAACTCCAGGATCACGTTACGGGCGACGCCGTGGCCCTCCATGATTTCGCAGCGCCCGCCGCGCACGATGGGCCGGCCACCGAACTTGTCGAGTGCGACCTTGGAGGCGGCCACGTACTGGGACCACTTCTCCGGATCGGTCACGGTAGCGTGGGCAATCAGGTATCCCTTCGGCATGGCGTGTTTCCTCGTCTTTTTCTGCCGGACTGCGAAGAACGGAAAATCGAGTTAGCCATACGTCGGCGTGCGGCGGGCTGCAAGGGTGGGGCGGATCAACCCGCGATGCGCGAGAAGTCAGCAACCGTGAGGGTGGCGGCGCGGATTTCCGACAGCATCCGGAGGCGATTGGCCCGGAGCTTCGGATCGGGATCGTTGACGGTCACCTTCTCGAAAAACGTGTCGACCGGCGCACGCAGGTCGGCCAGCGCGTTCATGGCGCCGGTGAAGTTCTCGACATCGATGGCAGCGCGCGTGTCGTATTTGGCTTTCGCGATGGCGGCGGCCAGCGCGCGTTCGGCAGGCTCTTTCAGCAAATCACCGTCGGGCTCGCCGGCATAGCTCGCCTTGTCCTTTTTTTCCTCGATGGCGAGGATGTTGGAGGCGCGCTTCACACCGGCAAGCAGGTTCGCGCCGTCATCGGTGCCAAGGAATGCGCCCAAGGCCTCCACGCGCCGGACGATGAGGGCGAGGTCGTCCTGGCCCGGCAGAGCGAACACCGCGTCGATGAGATCGTGCCGCGCGCCCTTGTCCTTGAGGTGGACCTTGAGGCGGTCAGCAAAGAAGGAGAGGAGGTCAGCGACAACACCGTCAGGACCAATCGTTACCTGGGGTGGACGCTCGGCCATCTGCGCAGACAGCAGCATCCTCGAATTCCAAATTGCTTTGGCCAGCGGCGCCCTCAGATCATTCTCCAGCACGATGCGGATGATGCCGAGAGCCGCACGGCGGAGCTGGTAGGGATCGCCCGAACCGGTGGGCTTTTCGCCAATGGCCCAGAAGCCGACGAGTGTGTCGAGCTTGTCGGCCAGCGCCACGGCAATGGCGACGCTATCGCCGTCCTCTTCGCGCGGCACACTGTCGGCCGGGCCCTTGGGCTTGTAGTGCAACTCAATGGCGCGTGCGATCTCCGGCTTGGTTCCAGCCCTCTCCGCATAGTAGCGGCCCATCAGCCCCTGAAGTTCGGGGAATTCACCGACCATGCCGGAGACGAGATCGGCCTTGCAGAGCTGGGCCGCGCGGCGGGCGTCATCGGCGTCCGCATCGACCGCGCCTGCGATCTGGTGGGCAAGCTCGGCGACGCGCTCCACGCGATCTTTCTGGCTGCCGAGCATTTCATGAAACGTGATGCCGGCAAGTTCGGACGCCATCTCGTCGAGCGGCTTCTTGAGATCCTGGTCCCAGAAGAATTTCGCATCCGAGAGGCGTGCCCGAATTACCTTCTCATTACCCGCGATGATTTGCTTGCCGCCGTCCGTTGCGGTGAGGTTGGAAACCAGCAGAAATTTATTGGCGAGGCTCTTGGTTTTGGGATCTCTGAGCGAGAAGCATTTCTGGTGCTGCTTCATGGAGGTTGTCAAAACCTCGCCCGGCACATCCAGGAATTCCGGGTCGAACGTTCCCATCAGCACGACCGGCCATTCGGTGAGGCCCGCGTTCTCGGCAATGAGCGCTTCGTCTTCGATGGGTTCCAGCTTGGCGGCCTTCGCGACAGACGCTGCGGCTTCGCGAATGATGCGCTGGCGTGCGGCCGGATCAAGCATGACCTTATGGACGGCGAGCTGCGTTTCGTACTCGGCGGCGGACCCCACCTTGAAAACCGTGTTGCCGTGGAAGCGGTGGCCGCGCGTTGAATTGCCGCTCGCAATCCCGGCGACCTCGAAGGGGACGACCGTGCCGTCGAGCAGGCAGAGGATGGAGTGAAGCGGGCGCACCCACTGGAACGTGCCTTCGCCCCATCGCATCGATTTCGGCCAGGGGAATTTCAGGAGCACGGCCGGCACGGCCTCGGCGATGATGGCGGCGGCCTCGCGTCCGGGCTTGTCGATGCGTGCGATGTAGTAATCGCCCTTCTTGTCGTCCTTGACGATCTGTGCCTGTGCGACCGAGCCGAGGCCGGCTGCTTTCAAAAAGCCTTGTACCGCCTGATCGGGCGCGCCGACGCGGGGGCCTTTGCGTTCCTCCGATACGGCGGGCGATCCGGCTGGCACATCGTCGATGAACAGTGTCAGGCGGCGCGGTGTGGCGAATGCGCGAGCGCCTTGAACGGAAAGTCCGTGCCCCTGAAGGGCGTCGATTACGAGCCGCGCAAGGTCTTCGCTGGCGCGCGCCTGCATGCGCGCCGGGATTTCCTCGGAAAACAGTTCAAGCAGGAGTTGGGGCATGAGCGGAGCGATCGCACGGGTTTGAGGAGGATGGCGCCTCTTAGCCCGTAATTCACCCCTCGCGAAGCGGAAAGTCACGGAACGGTCACGGCGTTCCGTCGAAAGCGCGGATCTAAGGGCCTGCGAAGCAAGCGCTCCGCAGGCCCAAAGTGTGGCGGCTGGTTAGGCGGGGGCTGGGCCGGGGTCTTTTTCGACGGTCAATTGGCCGAGCCAAGCGAGGACCTGCGTGCCGATGTCGTCAATCGCGCCGGTTGTTACGAGATAGCCGATGCCGACGGCGCACAAGACGAGATAAAATAGGAAAACGGCACGGTTGCGCCGCAGGAATAACAGGCCGATCAGCAGCAGCGGCAGCGCGAGGGCAAGGATGCCCGCAATCATTGGTGTCATGTCGGTGTCCCCAGGTGTTTTGCGATTATACCCCCGCATTGGCATCCGCCCGTTGTCCGGACTGGAGCCATGCTTCAGGCTTTTAGCGTGTTCCACCTCGCACGGAAACCGTCATCTGGGATCTACTCGGAGGGGGGAGCGGGGGCCGGTGTTTCAATTGAGCCAGTCGCAAGGCCGCTCTCGCCGGTGACCACTGTTGCCAGCCGTCCGCGGGGGTCGATGATGCCGAACCACTTTTCCTCCGGCAGCATCCGGGAACTGAGTTCCTCCCACATCTGCCGGGATTGGATGCCGTCGGTGAAGGTTTTGGTCGGTGGCGTCAGCGCGATCGCGAGCGCCGTTGCTCCGATCATTCCCAATGTCGCGTAGGGGTGGCGGCGATCGACGAGCTTCAAGGCCGTTCCGAACGAGGCCTTCACGCGCGTATCCATGACATCGACGGAATAAACTTCGTCGAGGATCAAGTGCACCATGTAGCCGATGAACAGGAAGCCTGCGCCGAGCCATGCCACACCTTCGTGACGGCCGAGCACATGATAGAACACCACCGCGGTCGCAGCGGCGGAGAACAGAGCGGCTATCAGTGAATGCCAGATGCCGCGATGAACCGCCAGATTGTGGAAGATCGCATGCAGTCCGTAGCGGATCATCACGAGTGTGCCGAGCCACAGGATCCACAATTCTGCAATCGAATATTTTGTGGCGAAACTGAACAGGACGGCGAACGAGAAAAAGATGCCGAGGCCTGAAAACATTGCGCGGCTGGGCCGGGAGTCTTTCAGATCGATGTCGGGCAGAACGGAACCAAGAACGCCGGCCATGGTGACAGCAATGAGGTTTTCCGGGGCCACGACGTCGGCGGCCAGTGTCAGTGTCGCCATGGCGCCTGCCACGACGGTGCCGACGGCAATGTGTGTCGTGAAATTGGCCATTTGGAGTCTCCATGTCCGCAATGCCTGTTCAAGCAGCAGATTCGCGCGATCGAGGCGAGGGCCGCCGTGACGTGTGGATGTGGAAAAGTTTCGTTTGCACCGGCATTCGCGTGTTTTCGCGCGGTTGGCTCGCTCGCGATGCAACGGCGAATGGCGCTTTACGGTGAACGTTGCTGAACTTATGTGTGAGGGCCGTACAGCGCCGCGGCGCGGCCACATTCCCTGATGAGTTCTAGATGAGCAACGCCACGCCAGCCTGGGCCGAGACCGTGACACGCGCGGCAATCGCGACGATCGTGGTTGCAGTCGTTGTGATGGCACTGAAGTATGCGGCCTATCATGTGACTGGCAGTGCGGCGCTTTATTCCGACGCTCTTGAGAGCATCGTGAACGTCGTAACGGCGATTGCGGCCCTTGTCGCCGTCCGGGTCAGCGCGCGTCCCGCCGATCGAACGCATCCTTTCGGACACCACAAGGCCGAGTTGTTCTCGGCGGTGCTGGAAGGCGCGCTGATCGTCCTTGCGGCCGTTCTGATTTTTCAGGAGGCGTGGGATGCGTGGAACCGGCCGCGCGATCTGACGGAGCCTGCACTGGGGTTAGGCATTAATGCGTTGGCGGCTGTTCTCAATGCCGCCTGGGGTGCCTATCTGATCACCAAGGGTGGTGTCTGGAAGTCACCGGCGATGACGGCGAGCGGCTGGCACATCCTCACCGACGTCGCAACATCTCTTGGCGTTCTGGCTGGATTGGTTCTGTCTCTGGTCACGGGGATCCGCGAACTCGATCCGCTACTGGCGGCATTGGTGGGCATCAACATCCTGTGGGCGGGCTATCGCATCATCGCGACCTCCATCAACAGCCTCATGGATGCGGCAGCCACCCCTGAGATTCAGGAGGAAATTCGCGCCACTATCCGGGAGAGCGGGGACGGTGCGATCCAGGCCCATGATATCCGTACGCGCCAGGCGGGCCGCGCAATTTTCATCGAGTTTCATCTCGTCGTGCCCGCAGAAATGTCCGTGCTCCAATCTCACGACATCTGCGATCGCATCGAGGCGAGGCTGAGGGAGCGGATCGAGGGCGCTGAGATCGTCATTCACGTTGAGCCCGACCATAAGGCCAAACAGAAAGGTGCCGTGGTGGTGGAGCCGGTGGGGCCGCAGGAGAACCGCTGACGGGCGCGGACGCTCACGGAAAGGCAAGTTAGCTTTGGCTTAGCCCATTAACCCGGATGTTCATGGGATGACCCAGCAGCTTCATCATGCTATAATTTATTGGTGTGTATGATGTTGGTTTTCGTCGTCGGATCATGCTTCGATCATCCGGCGACCGCGAATTGTCAGGCTGGAGCATGCTTATGCAACGCGTAACAGTGTATGGCAGCGTTCTCTCCGGTGTCGTCGTGGCGGCAGGTTGGGCCGCGCCTCTCAGCGCAGAAACACGCGAGCCCATTGGCGCAACGCTATCGGTGATCAACGTCGTCACGGCCGAGTTCAACCGCGACACGCGTACACTGCAGACCGGCGATGATGTTCGCCAGAATGAGCTGATTGACGTCAGCCAAGACGCCTCCACGGAATTGAAGCTGAACGACGACACCAAGTTGGCGCTGGGACCCGGTGCGAAGCTGCTGCTCGACAAGTTCGTCTATGACGGCGAGAAATCAGCAGGTGCGATTGGCGTCGATCTGGTGCAGGGCGCCTTCCGGTTCATCACCGGCGTGGCGGCCAAGCCCAGCTACGTCATCAAGGTTCCGAGCGCGTCGATCACGGTTCGTGGGACGATTTTCGACGTTTACGTCGCCGATGACGATACCAGTTGGGTGCTGCTTCACGAGGGCGCGGTGCTGATCTGCAATGCTCGCGGTCAATGTCAGGATCACGTCGAGCCGGGTAAACTCATTCGCGTGTCGGACAAGGGCGATGTCGGGGCGCCAGTGCGCTGGGCGGGCCTCGACGGCAGCGATGGGCTGGATTTCGATCTCGCGTTCCCCTTTGTGGTCAAACCACCAACGATCGACCCCACGCCGATCCTCACCCGTGACGACATCATGCGTCAGGCCGCCATTGAGCCTGAGAAGGCGCCAAGCAAAAAGAAGTCAGCAAAGCGGGAAACCAAAGCGCCTGAGAAAAAGAAGCCGACGCGCAGTACAAAGCGCGAGGATCCGCCGGCGGCCAAATCGAAATCGAAATCCAAACCAACGAAGGTTGTCAGTCCACAACCGACCAAGAAAGCCAACAACGACGCAGCTGCCGCCGCGGCAGTTGGCATTGCTGTCGGAATCGGTCTGGGCGTTGGGCTGGGCAAGATCGGCAAGGGCGGCGGCAAGAAGCATCCCAAGCCGCCCACACACGAGCGTGGTCCGGGGTACGGCAAGCGTTATTAAGTGCTGCGCTGAAGGGCGGCTTCGACGAGATCGCGCGCACCAGGAATAGCTCGCGAAATCGCAGCTGTGTAGCAAGCCTCGCGGGCAGGATGGATCGCATCTGGGGTCCCGCTCCTCATCGCCTCTGTCAGCGCATTGAATGCGGCTTGGAACGTCTGGAACTCGTCTGAAGCGGCCAGCGTCTCATCTCCCATCAGAGCGTAGAGCTTCTCGGGACGATCCTTGCCGCGCAGGGACGCTTCGCCGATTGCGACAAGGGCAAGGCTTGCGGCCGATCGAGCCGTCGCCTCGCCGACGATGATCGGGGCTCCGTAGATCTTGGTCGCCTCCTCCAGCCGTGCCGCCGTGTTCACCACATCGCCGAGCACGGAGTAATCGAACCGCTGCGGTGAGCCCACGTTGCCGACAACGCAAGGGCCGGTGTTGAGGCCGATGCCGATACGCACGGGCTGGGCGGCTTTGCGTTCTGTCAGATTGAACTGCGTGATCGCGTCCTGCATGGCCAGCGCGGCGCGGCAGGCGCTCATGGCATGATCCGGTTCGGCCAGGGGTGCGTTCCAGAACGCCATGACGGCATCCCCCATGAACTTATCGATCGTGCCACGCTTCTCCAGAATGACGTCGGCCAGAGGTGTGAAGAGCGCGTTGACGAAACGGACGAGGTGCTCCGCATCCATGCCCTCCGACAGACGCGAGAAGCCGCGCACGTCGGCAAAGAGCAACGTGATCTCGCGCGTCTCGCCCCCGAGCTTCAACGCCCCTTCGCTGCGTGCCAGCTCATCGACAACCGCAGGCGCAACATAGTGGCCGAATGCCGATCGGATCCGTGCGCGATCGCGTTCGGCGCGCATGTAATTGGACAGCGAGCCCGCCAGATAGACGCCTACCAGTGACAGCGCGGGATAAACGGGGTCAAACAGCAATCCGGCGCCACTATAAGCGATGATGGACACGCCAGCTATGGTGGCAATTGCGGCCGCCGCCGCCGCCGCCGCCCATGCAGCGCCCGCCCATCCGATCAACCAGGCTGCAAGAGCGCACGCGGCCGCGAGAAAGATGATCTCAGCACCGGTTGCCCAGGCCGGCCTGACGAGATGATCGCCCTGGAGCATCTGCTCCAGCGCCTGAGCATGGATTTCAACGCCGGGCACCGAGGGCTGGAGTGGTGTTGCCCGCCGGTCCATGAGGCCGGTCGCACTGGCGCCAATAAAAATGTGCCGGCCCTCGATCAACGATCTGTCAACCCGCTTGCCGATGACGTCGTGGGCGGAGATGTAGCGGGCGGGGTCGGGTCGCGCGAATTTCAGCCAAAGCTCGCCCTGGTTGTCGGACGGCAGGATGGTGCTGCCGACGCGGACGAGTTCGATGCCGGTTTGTTGGCCGAAGGCCATCAGTCCACTGGCGCCTGAGGACTTGATAAAAACCGTCGTTCTGGAATCGCTAGCGATGCGCAGGGTCTCCAGCGCGAGCGAAGGATAGAGCGTGCCGCCAACGTTTAAAATCAGCGGCACGCGCCGCACCACCTGATCGCGCTCAGGCAGCCAATTGACGGCGCCAAGTCCGGTTGCGGCATCGGCGAGGGCAGGGAGGCTGCCAGTCCCACCCGGAAAGGCGGGCGCAAACAACTTGGCATCATCCCCTGCGAGCGCGAAGGGTGCACGGGGCGGGGCGAGTTGGTGCGACGGGCCGTTCTCGGCAGAAAATCCGAGCACGACGGCAACGTTTGTCATCGCTTTGGCCAGTTCGGCATCATGTGAGGGCAATGCTGTCAGCCGGCCTGCGAGCCCCTCAAGCTCCGGGCGGTCCTTCCACTGATCCAGCAGCACCGACGGCGACAAGCGATCGGGTTCTGCAAGGATGAGATCGATCGAGACCGAACGCGCTCCCAACTTTCCAAGCTGATCCAACAGCTCAGCCAGTTTGGTGCGCGGCCAGGGCCACTGCCCGAGTGCGGCAAGGGACGCCTCATCGATATCGACAATCCGGACGGGTAACGCTGGATCGGCAATGCGCGGACTTGCCGCCAGATAGCTGTCAAAGACGGCCAATCTCAATCCTGCAACGGGCGCGGGATCAGCGAGGCGCAGGCCGATCGCTGCGGCCAGTACGACCCCCATCAGGATCAGATAGAATGGTCGCTTTTTCGCCACGTCGCGCCCTTTCAGCCCTCACCGTAGTGCAGCATGTGTGATGTCGGGAGCCCCCCAGCGGCTCATCGTCGAACAAAACGTCAGATGCCTAAGCTGCACAAGCCCCGGTGAGTTGCCAATGTTCTTTTGAACCTCAGCGTTTACTGTCCTCTGCCGCACCCTTCAGGGCAACGGCCGCAACCGGAACACGAGGGGTTCTCGGCGCCGGCGGCCATCGCGCCGTATCGTGAGTCGCCGTCAGATCAGTGCGCCCGGATTGAGGATGCCGTTCGGATCGAGTGCGGCCTTGATCCGGCGCATCAGATCGAGCTCGATAGCATCCTTGCGGCGTGCGAGTTCGTCGCGTTTCAGCCGGCCAATACCGTGCTCGGCGGAGAATGAGCCGTCCAGCTCCTGCACGAGATCGTGGACGGCTGCGGCCATGCGATTCCAACCGGCCAGGAACTCAGCCTTGTCCATGTCAGGCGGCTGGGAGACGTTGTAGTGAATGTTGCCATCGCCGAGGTGACCGAAGGGGACGGGGCGCGCGCCGGGGCAAAGTTCCTCGATCATAGTTGCAGCCCGCTCGAGAAACTCTGGGATGCGTGCGACCGGCAGCGAAATATCGTGCTTGATGGAGCCGCCTTCGTGCTTCTGCACCTCCGACATTTGCTCGCGCAGGCGCCACATCTCGCGTTGCTGTAGGCCTGATGCGGCGAGGCTGGCATCCGCAATCAGGCCCAGGCTTGCGGCCTCAGACAGGATCGACTCCAGCAACGGCTGGGCTTGACCGGCGGATGCCGTCGAGACTTCGATCAAGGCATACCAGGGGAACGCGGAACTGGCCGGCGCTCGCACGCCCTGCCCATGCTTCAGGGCGAACTGCAGCGCGCGCTGTGACATGAACTCGAATGCGGTGAGGCATTCGCCCGCCCCTTGTCTTGCAAGCGCGATGAGGCCCGGGAGTGCTTTCGCGCGCGGTACCGCGGCGAACGCCGCGGCGGTCTCGCCGGGCCTTGCCACGAGTTTGAGCGTGGCCGCCGTTATGATGCCAAGCGTTCCTTCCGAGCCGACGAACAGGCTCTTCAGATCATAGCCGGTGTTGTCCTTTGTGAGGCTTTTCAAACCCCTCCAAAGCCGCCCATCCGCTAGGGCGACCTCCAGGCCTAAGACCAGATGGCGCGCCGTGCCGTGGGCGAGCACCGATATTCCTCCGGCATTGGTCGCGAGGTTGCCGCCGATGCAGCAACTCCCCTCGGAGGCCATGGACAAGGGAAACAGGCGATCGGCTTGGCGCGCCGCCTCCTGGATCTCAGCGAGCGTGACGCCGGCCTCGGCGGTCAGCGTATAGCCGGCCGGATCGATGGCTCGGATACGTCGCAGCCGGTCCAGGACGAGCAGGATCTGCGTTCCGCTCTCATCAGGTATCTGCCCGCCAACGAGGCCGGTGTTTCCAGACTGAGGCACGACACCGACGCGCGCCGCGTTGCAGAGCTGAAGGACCGCTGCGGTCTCCTCCGCTGTCCCGGGACGCACAATGAGAGGCGTGCGGCCCACGAACAGCCCGCGCCATTCCCTGAGGTAGCGCTGTTGGGCCTCGCTTTCGGGTATCGCGTTGCCGGTTCCGACAATGCGTGTGAGTGCGTCGAACAGCGCGGCCGATGGCGGGTTGAGCGGTGGTTGCTGCATTTCGATCAGCTCCGGCTCCAGTGCCGGCTTTTGTCGATGGGGGTCAGGTCCTGCCTAGAATAGCGCGTGCGCCGGCAATGTCGTGGTCCATCTGACGCACGAGTTCGTCTGGGTTATCGAATTTGCGGTCGCTGCGCAGGAAGGCGACGAATTCAACCTCGATGCTGGTTCCGTAGAGATCCCCTTCGAAGTCGATCAGAAAAACCTCCAGCACCGGTGGTCCATTGTCGAATGTCGGCCGCGTGCCGAGATAGGCGGCGCCGTTCATCGCCTGTCCGTTCACGTGGACGCGAACGGCGTAGATCCCATGAGCGAGTGCCGTGCCGCGGGGCAGAGGCAGGTTGGCGGTCGGGTAGCCCAGGCCTGTGCCACGCTTCGCACCGCCCTCGACCGAACCCTTGACACGCCAGCGGCGGCCTAGATCGCGAGCGGCACCCTCCACGTCGCCCTGAGCGAGTTTGAACCGGATCGCACTGGACGAGAAGACCTCTCCCCCTTCGGCCACCGGCGGGACAACCGTGACCTCGAAATCGTGCTCGATGCCGGTCAGGATCATGGATTCTGGGCTGCCGCGGCGATTGCGGCCATAATAGAAATCGTAGCCGACCACGACGTGCCGCACAGCCAGAGCTTCAACGAGGACCATGTCGGTGAACTCGAAGAACTCCATACTGGCCAGTTCCGCGTCGAAGGGCACCACGACGGCAAAGTCGAGGCCCAGACCTTCCAGAAGTTCCAGCTTCGATTCGAGCGGCGTCAGGCGGAAGTGTAGTTCCTCCGGATGAAAATACTCGCGCGGATGGGGTTCGAATACCATGACACCCGAGCGGCACGCCGAGCGGCGCCCGGCATCCTGGACGGTGTCAATCAGGGCGCGGTGTCCGCGGTGGACGCCATCGAAGTTGCCGATTGCAACGGCGCTGTTCTTGACGGCCTCAGGGAGTTCCTTCCAGCCATGGCAAGCAATCATCGTCGTCACCGGTTCCGCGATTGTGGTGCTCGATAGGGGTTTATCCCGTTGCGCGCGACGGGATCATCAGCACCGCCTCGCCCGTTAGCACGGGCTTGTCGCCTACGCTGCAGATTGTCTCGAACTTGGCCCGCCGGCGCTCGGGCATCAACTCGATCAGCTTGACTGTCGTGACGACGACATCGTCGATCTTGACCGGCGCCTTGAAGTTGAGCGTCTGCGAAATATACACCGATCCAGGACCGGGCAGCTGCATTCCGAAGACCGCGGAGATGTAGCCGGCTGAGAGAATGCCGTGTGCGATCCGGGCCTTGAACGGCGTGCGCGCGGCATAGTCGGCATCGAGGTGGATGGGATTGTAGTCGCCCGAGAGCGCCGCATATGCGACGATGTCGGCCTCGCTGACCGTTCGCGACATGAAGGCTTCCATGCCGACGCTCAGATCCTCGAAGAAATACGTTTTGCCAGCGGTTGGCATCATGTGAAGTTGTCCCCCGTTCCATATCGTTCATGCGCGAGGGCGAGCCCCGCAAGGCGCCGGGACACTATCGCCCTGACCGGTCCGGGGCAATGTCCATTCACCGGAATGGTTCAACCGGGCACGCTCAGGCAAACGAGCCCCGTGGCGTGCCGGGGTCGGCCGGAGGGCCCCCGGCTTGGCTCGTGGGGTGGCCTGACGTGCGGACAGGGTTGCTATTTGCCCAATTTCCGGGCTATATGCGGCAACTCCCAAAGTTTCTAACTCGAAGTCGGCTGGCGCGGTCGCCCTGACCCCGCAAGCCAGGAATGGAACCTCCATGGCCGACAGAAAACCCCTGATGCCCAAGGCAACCGCCGTCTGGCTGGTGGCCAACACGTCCTTGACGTTCGAGCAGATCGCCGAGTTCTGCGGCCTTCATGTTCTTGAGGTCAAAGGCATTGCTGACGGTGACGTGGCGCACGGGATCAAGGGCCTTGATCCGGTGACCTCAAACCAGTTGACCCGCGAGGAAATCGAACTCGGTGAGAAGGATGCAGGCCATGTGCTGCGCCTGTCCGAGATGAAGGTCACGCTCCAGCAGCCGACGAGCAAGAAACGGCCGCGGTATACGCCGGTCTCGCGCCGCCACGATCGTCCCAATGCCGTGCTTTGGCTGTTGCGCAATCACCCCGAACTGAAAGACAGCCAGATCATGCGGCTCGTTGGCACGACCAAGCCGACGATTGCCCAGATCCGCGACCGGACGCACTGGAACGCTCCCAATCTGGTGCCGCAGGACCCTGTGACCATGGGCCTGTGCTCACAGATCGATCTCGATGCGGAGGTCAGGAAGGCCGCCCGGCGCATGGAGCGAGATCGTCAGGATCAGCTGCCGTCCGCCCAGAAGGCCGGCACACTTCTGTCCGCCGAGGAAACGACCGAAGCGCCATCTCGGCCGACGGCCGAAATTGTCCAGGCGCGTGAGGCAGAAGAACCGCGCGCAGAGACCGAATCGGAAGAAGCGGCGCGCGTGTTGGCGAAGCTGCGCCAGATGAAAAGCACTGAGACCGAGGACGCGGACGAGCCGGGCGCCGAATAGCACCGGATTCCTCTCAATCTGAGAACAGGGCCGCATGGCTGAGAAGTCCAGACGGGTCGAAGATGGCCTGCGAGTGTCCGGCGCTGACAGCGAAACGCAGCGCGGGACCGGTCTGCGCCAGAATGACCGCATTCCCAAGGTGGGCTTTGTATCGCTGGGCTGCCCGAAAGCTCTCGTCGACTCGGAGCGCATCATCACGCGACTGAGGTCGGAGGGATATCTCCTCGCGCCCGACTACGACGGCGCCGACGTCGTTGTGGTCAATACCTGCGGGTTCCTCGACAGCGCCAAAGAGGAAAGTCTCGACGCCATCGGCGAGGCCATGGCGGCGAATGGCCGGGTAATTGTAACCGGCTGCATGGGGGTGGACGAAGCGGCCATTCGTGCCCGGCATCCCGGTGTGCTCGCCGTCACGGGTCCGCATCAATACGAGCAAGTCGTTAGCGCGGTGCACGATGCGGTGCCGCCGCTGCATGATCCCTTCGTGGATCTCGTCCCGCCCGAGGGACTTCGCCTGACCCCACGCCATTACGCCTACCTGAAGATTTCGGAAGGCTGCAACAACCGCTGTTCATTCTGCATCATACCGGGATTGCGCGGCGATCTCGTCTCGCGCCCGATCGAACACGTGCTCACCGAGGCAGAGCGACTGGTCAACGCCGGCGTCAAGGAGATCCTGGTTATCAGCCAGGATACCAGTGCCTATGGGCTCGATATCAAGTACCGGCAAGGCACGTGGAGAGGCCGGCCGGTTGCCGCGCGCTTCGCCGATCTGTGTGCGGCGCTGGGCGAACTCGGCGTGTGGGTCCGGCTCCACTACGTCTACCCTTATCCGCATGTGGACGACGTGCTGCCATTGATGGCTGAGGGCCGCATCCTTCCGTACTTGGATATCCCTTTCCAGCACGCATCTCCTTCCGTCCTGAAGGCGATGCGCCGGCCGCAGCATCAGGAAAAGACACTGGCCCGCATCGAGGCCTGGCGCAGAACATGTCCCGATCTGGCCCTTCGCTCGACATTCATCGTCGGTTTTCCCGGGGAGACAGAGGAGGATTTCGAGGTTCTTCTCGCGTGGCTGGCTGAGGCAGGTATCGATCGTGCGGGGTGTTTCAAGTATGAGCCGGTGGCGGGTGCCAAAGCTAACGATCTTCCAGGCGCGGTGGCGGAGGAGCTGAAAGAGGAGCGCTGGCACCGCTTCATGGCGGCGCAGCAAGCGATCTCGGCGCAGCGGCTTGCTGGTAAGATTGGCCGCCAGATTGAGGTGCTGATCGACGAAGTGGACGAGGAGGGAGCGATTGGCCGCTCCAGATGGGACGCGCCGGAAATTGACGGCAGCGTCTTCCTCGACGGGGTGCACGGATTGAAACCGGGTGATCTTGTGACAGCTCGTGTCGAGGATGCGGACGAGACAGATCTCTGGGCCGAATTCGTGGATGATCCAGCGGGCTGAGCCGCTTTAAGCGTGCAACCACCACAGCAGTGGCGGGACGACCAGAAAGACCGTGTAAAGGCCGTAGACGTCGAGAACGTAGCGGCCGTAAACAATCGTCCATTCCCACCGCTTGCCCTTCCCATCGAGCTTGGCGAACAGGTAATCGATGCGGTTGTGATTGACCGGGCAGCCGCGCAGAAGCTCGTTGTAGCGGCGGCGATAGTCTTGCAGGACACGCATATCCGTCGGGCGCGCGAGTTTCAATTCTTGCGCCAGCTCCGCCACGCCAAGCGCGCAATGGTGCAGATGGTGGGCCTTCATCTTGTGGTCGTTCAAGGCTTCGAGCAATCCAAGAATGAGGGTGAAGACCGAAGCGACGAGCTGGATGAATGTCATCAGCCGTCCGGTCGCGTCGTCGATCTGGCCGGCGTAGACCGCCTGCCACACGGCCAGCCCCACGAAGTAGAGCGCCACCGTCGATTGTGTGAACAGCGAGACAGTGCCCTTGCGCTCGAGGCGTTCAGCCGCGTTGAAACGTGCCGCTTTCACCAAACGCATCATCGCGGTGAGGCTATCGGCATCGCGCGTCAAGCTGCGTGGCTGTGGCGGGGCGGCGGCCTCGGGGCCAGAGCGTTTTCGCTCAGCGCCGAAGGGGTCCGCTGACGAAATCAGAAACGGCGAGCGCATCGCATGTGCCGCGGTGTTGTCTGCGGTTTGTCCCATCGGGGTGGCGGATCTCGGCCAGTTCAGGGGTTCTCCCCAGGCCATAGCGCGATTCGGGCCTGCGCGACGCCACCGAACTCCAACTTGAAGGTGCCATGCGCCGGGCCCGGTCGGGTCACAGGCGGGATGGAGACGGGCGCTCGGCCTTAGAAGACGGGCAGGCTGTAGCCGTCCAGAAGCGCGCCAATATCAGCCGGGTCGGGAAGGTGGCCAAGAATAAGGTAGGCGGACAGTGCCAATCCGCAGCATACGACAGCGATGGATAACAGCCAGGCTGAAGCGTTGCGAGCGCGATGCCAGCGCCGTTCGCGCCGCGCCTTGCGGACCCATTGTTCCGCTTGGACGATACCGCCGGCTGTGCCGGAGCCGTCACCGCGATCGTGATCGCTGATCCAGTCGAACGCGGATTCGCTGTGCAGGTGAGATGACGGTTCAGGTTTTTCGCTGAACGAGACGTTGTGAACCCAGTTTGCCGCCCTTGCCGATGGCGATGGCTTGAGAAGCCGGTCGAGGTCGCAGACAAGGCGTGCCAGTTCGTCGGCACTTTCCTCGACGCTCTGGATGCTCGGCGCATCGGATTGACGTGAGGGATGAGAGCCTTTGCTCGGCGGCTGGAGGGAGGGTTCGATTTGGAGCATGTCACTCTTCCGATGGAGCTCATCGGTGTGAAACGACCGCTGCCGCGTTCGGATCGGAACCATGGGTCGAAGACACTGAAACGACCCTGGAAATCCAAGACACTTCGGCTCGATCCTGCATCAGGCCACCGGCCCAGCCACAGGTACGCACGATACATCCGACACCGTCTCAGCCGCTGACCCTCAGCAGCGGCTGAAGGCAGCGTATACAGACCGATGGAGCACGGCAAGGGCAATCTCGGCACCTCAGCCGGCCGGCAAGCCGGACGACAATCGGATGTCAGGCGATCGCTTGGCCTGGCCCTGGACGAGAATGCGATTTAGCGCGGGCGCCCGTGTCTTCGGCATTGGCTGGATTTGCGGCGCAAAACAGGTCAAGTATGCTCCTTGTGCTGGGGTCTGCTCAGCCCGCCCTCGTCTCGGAGACTTTTGGAATGCTGCTGCTGATCGTCGGTCTCGCCGTTTTCTTCGCGATCCATTTGGTTCCGACCTCGCCTGATCTGCGCGATGGTCTGATCCGCCGTTTCGGTGCGACGCCGTACAAGGCGATCTTCGCCCTGGTATCGCTCGCTGGATTGGTCCTGATCGTCATGGGGTATCACAAGCTCCAGCTGAACCCGGGCAAGAACGTCATCTTGTGGGACGCACCGCAGTGGACCCACCATGTCACTTGGCTTTTAATGCTGCCGGCCATGATCTTCCTGGTGGCGGCGTATATTCCATCGCGCATCCGGACCGCCCTGAAGCACCCGATGCTGGCCGCCATCAAGGTCTGGGCGCTGGCCCATCTCATTTCCAACGGCGATCTTGGTTCGGTTGTCCTGTTCGGGTCGTTTCTCGCCTACGCCGTCTACGACCGGATATCGGTCAAGAAGCGCGGAGCAATGGGACCGCTCGGAGCCGCGACAGGGAGCATCATGAACGACGCGGCCGTGGTCATCGTGGGCATCGCGCTCTACGCCCTGATGCTCCACGTCGGACACGCCTGGCTGATCGGTGTACCGCTACTGCCGGCGTGAGCCCTGGACACGGGTTCAGTTCTAATACCAAGGACGAGAATATCGATGCGGATATGGCGCGCGCGGTTGGGTGCGCGCCATGCTGGGTTCAGGTCCAGGACTGATGCAACGTAGGGGACGCCACGAGGCCTGCTCAATCCCGCAGGGTTAGAGGAGCGATCCTCAGCACCGCTCGGTGACGCGCGATATCGGCGGACCGGAACTCAAGGGGACAGCGCTCAAGGGGACAGCGCTTAACGGGCCACCCCCAACGGACTACACTCAACGTACGGGTACGATGAAGTCCGTGAATTTGCCGGTCTCGTTGCTGAGCCCGTTGTCGGAGACGATGAGGGAAGACCCGGTCTTCAAGACATCCTCGATTTTGAGGCGGATGTCGTCCGGGATGGTGATCCGCGCAAGTGCCTCATCGGGCGTTTGAAGTTTGCGCGCTTCTGCGGCCAAGGCTGCCGCAGCCGCAGCCTGAGCTTCACGTTGCTTCTTGTTTTTTGCTTGTCCCCCACTGGAGGGCGGGGTGGTGGGGATGGATGTCACGTTCCACGTGACCGCCTGATCCGTCTCGCCAACCGCCAGCGCCGTGAAAACATGGGTGCCCATCAGCCGGTCGGGGTCGGTGATCGTCACCGGTGCTTCGAGGATCGGCTCGTAGCCCTGCCGCGCGTAAATCTTGCCGGTCTTGCGGCTGATGAAGACGTGAATGGGGTGGTTGCGCTTGGTTTCGCGGCGTTTGGCTGCTGCGTCGGCCTCGCGGGCGGTGGTGACGGCTGCCTCGGCCTCTTTCAGCCGCGTGTTGGCTGCGAGGCGCTCCTCTTCCGCGGTCGCCGCCGCGGCCTGGGCTGCTTCATAAGCCTTCTCGGCTGCTTCGGCTTCGATGTGCGCCTTGTCTGCGGCGTCCTCGAGGTCCATGACCTGGTTTTCCAGGGTAACTTCGGTCGCGCTGGCTTTCTCGACCTCGGCCTCGGTCAGCTCTGATTTGCGCGCGAGGCTGCGATCGAAGCCTTCCAGCTTTTTCGCGGCCTGATCCCGGGCCGCAGCCGCTTTCCGCGCATTTGCAGCGAGACGGTCGAACTCTGCCTTTGCCTCTCGAACTGCTGCTTTCGCTTCGTCCGCGGCCTCTTTGGCGGTTCGTGCGAGTTCGGCTGCTGTTTCCTTCGCCGACTGTGTTTCGCCCACTGCGGCCTCAAGGCGCGCAAGTCCTTCGATGCGCTGTGCGCGCAGGATTTCGAGCGGGCTCTTGGATGCTGACTTATCTGAGGCGTGGGCCGTCGTTACACCCACCATCTCGTTGACGCCTCCGGTCACGCTGTCCAGCGTCGAAGCGGATGCGTCGGCAAGGCGAGTTTCGCCCGATGGCAGCAGCGCATGGGTTGCATTCGCTTGAGCAAGGGCAGGAGGCGCTTCGGATGGATGGGCGCGGAACAGACGATCATGGGCGAACCTCGCGGGCTCCACGGGGTCCTGTGTGACGATCACACGTGTGCCCATTTTTGTGATCTCAAACAGCTTGCGCGAGAACGCATGGGGCAGGCGGATGCAGCCATGAGATGCGGGGTAGCCCGGCAATTGACCTGCGTGAAGCGCCACGCCCGACCAAGTGATCCGCTGCATGTTCGGCATCGGAGCGCTATCGTAGAGATTGGAGAAGTGCGTCCTGTTCTTCTGCAGGATCGAGAAAACGCCTGTTGGCGTATTGTAGCCGATACGGCCCGATGAGATCGGCGCTTCAGTCAGCAAACCGTTCGCGTCATAGACCGATATGCGTTGGCGCCGCAGCGAGACATTAAGAACGAGCGGTCCATCGGGCTGCCTGGAGAGGGCGGCGGCTGCCGGCTTTTTCGATGAGGTTTGTCCTGCGTTGCCGTTTGCGCGTTCTTGCTGCCGGCGGCGCTGCTCACGGCGGCGCTGCTCCTGGCGCTTCTTTGCGTTGGAAATCTGCGCGTTCGAATATCCGTAATCGAACAGGCCCTGGGCGCGGGCGGGTTCAGCGGGAACAGCCAGGCTTGCAATGCTGAGGCAAGCCAGAACCGCTATGCCACAGACCGATGCCAGACGAGTTGAAAGCATCGACGCGCCGCTTTGCGGCTTAAATTCAGGTACGCTATACACTTCCCACCCCTTCAGGCCCTTCGCACGGTGCCGGTGACGCCCAGATCTAGCCGGGGAAAGTCACTGTCTGGTTATCAGACGACGATGGGTGCATGCAACGATCTGGCAACAAACCGATGAGAAATGTGTGACATATGTTGCGCATAGCCAACGATTTTGCCGGGGGGCGTAAACCTCAAGTCGCGAGAAAACCCGTGCCGGCCTCGACATGGAATGCAAGCTCCGTCACCCTATCGGTGACCCCTGTCGCGCGACCCTGTGTCGTCCCGGGCTTCTTGAAATCGACACCGGGGAAATCGACACCGGGCGCAGCCTAACCCAGAAAAGAGCAATGTCCGCACACAAGCCTTCACCTCGCCGCATGGCGCCTGAAATTACGGCGCTCAAGGGCCGCGCTCCGATCGTTGCGCTGACCTCTTATCACGCGCATACGGCTGCGATCGCTGACCGGTATTGCGATTTTCTCCTCGTGGGCGACAGCCTGGGCATGGTGATGCACGGCTTCGAAACGACCGTTCCGGTGCCGCTCGAGCTCATGATCATGCATGGCAAGGCCGTGGTGAGGGGCGCGCGGCAGGCTCTCGTCGTGGTCGATATGCCCTTCGGAACGTACGAGGAAAACCCTTCTGTTGCCTTCCGTAATGCCGCGCGGGTGATGAAGGAGACCGATTGCGGGGCCGTGAAGCTGGAAGGCGGACGGCGCATGGCAGAGACGATTCGCTTCCTGGTGGAGCGCGGCATTCCCGTGATGGCCCACATCGGTCTGACGCCGCAATCGATCAATGTCATTGGGGGGTTCCGGGCACAAGGCCGGACCCGCGATCAGTGGGCTGCGATCGAGGAGGACGCCCGGCTTGTGGCAGAGGCGGGGGCTTTCGCGGTGGTGCTGGAAGCGCTGGCTGCACCGCTTGCGGAGCGGATAACGGCGGCAATCGATATCCCCACGATTGGTATCGGTGCGGGAGCAGGCTGCGACGGCCAGATTCTGGTGATGGAGGACATGCTTGGATTGTCGCCGCGCGTCCCGAAATTCGTGAAGGAGTTCGGGCGCATCGGCTCAGCCATCGAGGGTGCCATCCGTTCGTACGCCGAGGAGGTCCGGTCGCGGCGCTTCCCCGAGGACTTGCACAGCTATGCGCTGAAGGACGGCGGGAGCGAAGAGAGCGCGAGCGCTGGCGCCGCTAAGCCGCCACGGAAACCGAAAAGATCGTGAAATTTCATTTGGTTGTTGTGTTCAAAGAGACGTT
The DNA here is from genome assembly GCA_964655725.1 of uncultured Hyphomicrobium sp. Taxonomy (GTDB): domain Bacteria; phylum Pseudomonadota; class Alphaproteobacteria; order Rhizobiales; family Hyphomicrobiaceae; genus JAGVSR01. The sequence goes on along the minus strand of CAZZPH010000001.1, from coordinate 7,593 downwards.
GCGGATGCTGTCGTCGCTCTGCGGCAGCATGAGGCGCGCTTTGGGAAATCAGTTGCGCATGGGGCATGCGGCATGATCAAAGCGCGCGCAATGGTATCGGCCGCAGGGGCTGGCCTTAGGGCCACCAACCTCTATGCTATTGAATTATCGGGTGTGCGGCCGGCCGGGGCATGCGCAGGCTGGAAGTCGCGCCGACTAGGGAGACCGGGTTTCGATGGTTGATAAGAACGACCCTTTGATGCGCGAGGTCGACGAGGCCTTGCGCCGCGAGCAGATGGAACGGCTCTGGGACCGGTATGGTGGCTACCTTCTGGCCGGTGCGGCGGCGATCGTCGCAATCGTCGGTGGCTATCAGATCTGGGACTGGCGCAAGACGTCCCTGGCCGAGGCTGGCGGGGCTAAGTATCAGGCCGCGCTGGATCTTGTGACGGCAGGAAAAGCCGATGAGGCGAGGGTTGCACTCGATGCCATCGTTGCTGATGGCAGTGCTGGTTATGCCGCTCTTGCGCAGCTTCAACTGGCCGGCATGCACCTCTCCGCCGACCGGCCCAAAGATGCGCTGGCTGTCTTCGAGGCGCTGGCAACCAATAGGAACACCAATGAGCAGGTAAGGACGTTTGCAGCCCTCCAGGCCGCGAGTCTCAGGCTGGGCGAGGCGGACTTTACCGAAATGAAGAATCGGCTCAACGATTTGGCCAACGGTGCGAGTGCGTGGCGTATTCCAGCCCGCGAACTTCTGGGGACAGCCGCATTCAAGGCCGGTAACAACGAGGAAGCGCGCACCCTGCTGGCGCCTCTTCTGGCTGATCCCGGGGCGCCGCGTGGTACGCTGGAACGTGTTCAACTGATTCTGGGCTCGATGGCCTCGGGCGAGGCGGCAAAGGCCGCGCCTGCCCCGGCAGCGCCCGATTCGGATGCCAAGGACCAATCGGCCCCCCCCGCGGCCGGAGGGGCGGCGAACTAGGAGAGTTGGATGGGCGGACGCCTTTCGGAGCTGCGCGCGTTGTCGCTTGCCGGACTGAGCGTGCTGGCGCTGTCTGGCTGTTCCGACAGCTTGCCGAGCCTGCCCAAGATCACAGAACTCAATCCATTCAAGGAAAAGCCCGAGCCGCTGCCTGGACGGCGCATTCCGGTTCTTCCTGCCGCTGAAAAAGTTCCAGGTGAACTAGCGGACGCCAGCGCACCGATCATCGTGCCGCAGCCGCAGATGAATGAAGAGTGGACGCAACCGGGCGGCAACGCATCCAACGTGCCCGTCCATCTGGCGCTGTCCGGCGCCGTGAGAGAAGCCTGGAGCGCAAGCGCGGGATCGGGTTCGAGCGGCCAGGGCCGTATCACCGCGAGCCCCATCGTCGCCGGTGGCCGCGTCTACACCCTCGATGCGGACGGCGTAGCGGTCGCATTTTCTGTGTCGGGCGGAGGACAGATCTGGCGGCACAGCCTTGAGCCGACGCCACCCCAGACCGCAAGTGCCGGGGGTGGCTTCAGTGGTCTGACAACGGGCAGCCTGTTCTCGCTGGGTGGATCGGATGGCGGCGGGTTCGGTGGCGGCCTCGCTGTCGACAATGGCCGCCTTTATGGGGCCAGCGGATTTGGCGCCGTCATCGCGATGGACCCGGCAACGGGTAAGCGGATCTGGGAGAAGAACCTTGGCGCTCCCATCAGGTCCTCGCCGACGGTTGCCGGCGACCGGGTGTTCGTCCTGACGGCGGAAGGCCGGTTTTATTGTCTGTCCGGTGTCGATGGGCAGGAACTATGGTCAGCGCGCGGGCTTCCTCATCAGGCAAGTTTGTCACTCAATGCAAGCCCGGCCGTCGAAGGTGACATCGTGGCGGTGCCTTTCCCGAGTGGCGATGTGATCGGATACAAGGTGCTCGATGGATCGCCTGTCTGGTCGGAGAGCCTTACGCGGACGCGTTCCGTTTCGCAGTTCGCGTCCTTGAGCGATGCCGCCAGGCCTGCGATCGAGAACGGCATCGTCTACGCAATTGGCCACGCCGGACGCATGGTCGCGACGAACGCCATGAACGGTGAGCGTCTGTGGTCGCTGAATGTGCCCGGCACCCAGATGCCGTGGGTTGCGGGCGAGAGCGTGTTCGTCGTCGATACGACGGGCCAGATCATGGCCGTTGCCAAGCGCGACGGGAAGGTCCAGTGGACCGCGAAGCTGCCTTCGAGCGGAACATGGTCGGGGCCAGTCCTCGCCAATCACGCGTTGTGGGTTGTTTCGAGCAAGGGAACGTTGGCGTCCGTGGATCCGGCAACGGGCCGGCTCCTCGGCCAGCAGAGCTTGAGTGCGGGGTCCTACATCGCACCTGTGGTCGCGGGCGGGCGCATGTATATCCTGACCGATACCGCCAAGCTGATCGCTTTGAATTAGCGTGGCGATGAGCCTCGTTGGCCGCCGTTCAAACGGCGCAGGCCTGAAGCACAGTCTTTCTAACGCGAAATATGCCCGCTGCTACGCCGCCCCGGCGTCGACGGCCTGCTTCTCTCGCCGCTCGCGCCGTGATTGGAGCTTGGTCGTGTACGATGCCACGAGCACACCGATGGTCACAAAACCAATCATCAAGGTCGAGATCGCATTGATCTCCGGTGTCACTCCCAGACGCACCTGGCTGTAAATCCGCATCGGCAGGGTCGTCGCGCCAGGCCCCGTCGTGAAGCTGGCGATCACCAGATCGTCGAGCGACAGCGTGAAGGCCAAGAGCCAGGCGGAAATGACCGAAGGGGCGATGATCGGCAGCGTCACCTGGAAGAACGTCGAGACGGGGGATGCGCCCAGATCCATCGCGGCTTCTTCCACCGATTGATCGAAATCCGTGAGCCGCGCCTGAACCACGACGGCCGCGAAGCACATTGTGAAGGTCGCGTGCGCGAGGACGACGGTCCAGAAACCGCGATCGAAGTTGATGGCGACGAAAAGGAGAAGCAGTGAAAGCCCGGTGATCACTTCGGGCATCACGAGAGGGGCAAAGACCATACCCGAGAACAGCGTGCGGCCGGGGAAGCGGCCCATGCGCACCAGCACGATGGCGGCCAGCGTTCCCAACACGGTTGCGAATGTTGCCGACACCAGTGCGACCCAGAGCGTCACCCACGCGGCATCTATCAGCTGCTCATTCTGCAACAGCCCCTGATACCAGCGCAGCGAGAATCCGCCCCAGACCGTGACGAGGCGGCTGTCGTTGAAGCTGTAGATCACCAGGAGCAGGATCGGGATGTAGAGAAACGCGAACCCGAGCGTGATCGATGTGACGTTGAACCATGAGAACCGGTTGTTCATCGTCCGCCCTCCCGCTGCCGCTGCTGCGCCCATTGGAAGATCACAATTGGCACGATCAACACCAGGAGCAGAACAACTGCGACCGCTGAGGACACCGGCCAGTCACGATTGTTGAAGAACTCGTTCCAAAGCACCTTGCCGATCATCAGAGTGTCCGAGCCGCCGAGCAGATCGGGAATGACGAACTCACCAACCGCCGGAATGAAGACCAGGAAGCAACCCGCCACAACGCCAGGCAGCGACAGCGGGAACGTTACTTGCCAGAACGATTTCCACGGCGGGCAGCCCAAGTCCTCAGCCGCCTCCAGAAGTCTCTGATCAATTTTCTCAAGGCTCGCATAGAGCGGCAGCACCATGAACGGCAGGTAGGAATAGATGATGCCGATGTAGACGGCATAGTTCGTGTTCATGATCGTCAAGGGATCCGAGATGAGGCCGATGTGCATGAGAAACAGGTTGAGCAGTCCTTCCTGCTTCAGGATGCCGATCCAGGCATAGACGCGGATCAGGAATGAGGTCCAGAAGGGCAGGATGATGAGCATCAGCAGCGTCGGCTGCCATTCGCGCGGCGCGCGCGCCATTCCGTAGGCGATGGGATACGCGATCAGCAAGGTCAGTAGCGTCGCAATGCCAGCGATACGCAAGCTTGAGAAATAGGCATCCGTGTAGAGGCTATCGGAGGCGATGAAAGTATAGTTCTCGAAGTCGAACTGACTTAGTGTTTCCAACAATCCCTGCCATCCCGCCGTGAAGTCGAAGAGCGGCGTGTAGGGCGGGATCGCCGTCGCCATGTCGGACAGCGAGATCTTGAAGACGATCAGGAATGGGACGAGGAACAGTACCAGAAGCCACAGGTACGGGACAGCGATGACGAGCCAGCGGCGCATGGGTCTTACGATGTCCTTTGCTGTCTCTTACCCATTTCTGCGATCTGCGGCAGCGGAGCCGCATTGAAGTACGAACGTCGTGTTTCAGGACGAAAGCATGATGGCGGCGTCATCGGGCCATTCGAGCCATACGGAATCTTCCCAATTGATGGGACGCTCCACCGAATTGGACGCGTTCGTGCGCAACGCGGTGATCCGCTGTCCCCAATCTGTTTTCACATGATAGTGGGAAATGGAGCCCAGATAGCCGACATCATCCACTTTGCCCGAGATGACGTTGTGCGTTCCGGCGGGCTTCTCCAGACTGATGCGGAACTTTTCAGGCCGGACGGCCAGCCAAGCCTGATCGCCGACTTGGAAGCCATTCGTTGAGTTTGCTTTGAACCGGGGTCCGCCTGAGACGTGCTCCAACTCGATAGTTGTGCCGGAGACGGCGACGACCTTCGCTTCGAGGATGTTCACATCGCCGATGAATTGAGCCACGTAGCGCGACTGGGGAACCTCGTAGATCTCGCCCGGTGTGGACACCTGCTTCAGCTTGCCATGATCCATCACGGCAATGCGGCTGGCCACCGTCATCGCTTCTTCCTGGTCGTGCGTGACGATGATGAACGTGGTGCCGGTGGTTTCCTGGATCCGCATCAGTTCGAATTGGGCCTGATTGCGCAACTTCTTGTCGAGGGCACCCAACGGCTCGTCGAGCAGCATGATGCGGGGCTTCTTGGCAATGGCGCGAGCGAGCGCCACACGCTGCTGCTGGCCTCCTGAAAGTTGATGTGGCTTGCGCTTTGCGAACTTGCCCAGCTCCACGAGCGACATGGCTTCCTGAACGCGCTGCTCGATCTGATCGGCAGGCATGCCTTCCTGGCGCAACCCGAAGCCGACATTGCGTTCCACCGTCATATGCGGAAAGAGCGCGTAGGATTGGAACATCATGTTGATGAACGGGCGCTCGTAGGGTGCGAGCTTTGTGATGTCCTGCCCGTCTACCAGGATGCGGCCTTCCGTTGGCGTCTCGAAGCCCGCCAGCATGCGAAGCAACGTGGTCTTTCCGCAGCCAGATGGCCCAAGAAGAGCGAAGAACTCGCGATCGTAGATGTCGAGTGAAACGTTGTCGACGGCAACGAAGTCACCGAACCGCTTGATGATGTTCTCAAAGCGCACAATGGGCTTTGCTGCGGGATCATTCCAGGGTGCGAAACCAGACTGAGGCGCTGCCGTTCTGATGCCGCTGCGGGATGTTCCCGGGCTGGCGGTTCTCGTTCCTTGCGCACTCGTAGCCATCGCACCGGACATGGGGTTCCTCGCGTCAGTTGTTCTGTCTCGGATTTCGAGCGCTCCCCGTCCCTCAACTCACGGGGGCTCAAGGTGAGGACCGCGCCGGGTGTACCGGCGCGGTCCATCGTCATGTCATCGCTTGCCGCGCAAGATCGACGTCCATTGCCGCGTCACGAACCGTTGTGTCTTGGCATCGTAGGCAAGCTTCACGAACAGGTTGTCCATCGTCTCCTTGCTGGGGTAGACGGCGGGGTCTTCCATCACCTCTTTTTCAATGAACTCGTGAGAGGCTTTGTTGCCATTCGCGAACTTCACGAAGTTTGTCGCTTTGGCGATCACTTCGGGCTTCATGAGGAAGTTCAAGAACTCGTGGGCTTCTTCGATATTCTTGGCATCCTTCGGAATGGCCATCTGGTCGAACCAGATCATGGCGCCTTCCTTGGGAACGGAGTATTTAATCACGTGGCCGTTGTTAGCCTCTACGGCACGATCGGCTGCCTGGAGAATGTCGCCCGACCAGCCAATCGCGATGCAGATGTCACCATTGGCCAGCGCGTTGATGTATTCGGATGAGTGGAACTTGCGTACGTTGGGTCTGACGCTCAACATAAGATCGGCGGCCTTCTTGATCTCGTCCTGATCTTTGGTGTTGGGATCGATGCCCAGATACTTCATCACCGTCGGCAGGATGTCGTCGGAGCTGTCGAGCATAAAGATGCCGCAGTCCTTGAACTTCGCCGCGATCTCAGGCTTGAAGACGAGGTCCCAGGAGTCGACTGGCGCATCGGCCATCCGCTCCTTGACCTTGGCCTCGTTGTAGCCAATGCCGACAGTGCCCCACATGTAGTTGATGGAATGCGCATTGTCGGGGTCGTAGACCGCCGTCCGTGTGGAGATTTCTTCCCACAAATGGGTCAGATTTGGGATCTTGGACTTGTCCAGCTTGAGGAACACGCCCGCCTCGATCTGACGGGAAAGGAACGAGCCTGTCGGAACGACGATGTCGTAACCCGTCTTGCCGGCAAGCAATTTGGTCTCAAGGACTTCGTTGCTGTCGAAAACGTCGTAGACCACCTTGATGCCGGTCTCTTTTGTGAAGTCCTCAAGGATTGAGTCGTCGATGTAGTCGGACCAGTTGAAGACGCGCACCGTGCGATCTTGCGCAATCGCCGATGACGAAACCGCTACTGCAGCGGCCAGCGCCACGATCGTGGTCCGCAGTTTTGACGTGGAGTGACGTGCCATTCGATGGCCTCCCGAAGCATACTGACATCCGGTGCGAGGCAGCCATCCATCCCCTGGAGTTGGCTGAAGCCTGCGCAACGTCAGCCCATTGTGATCACAAAAGCGTCGCGCTACAAGCACATCATTCGAACAAATTGCCTTCGCCCTAGGCAGGACTAAGTGACGAGGGTGATCGTGCAGTGCACAATAACCAGCACGGCGTCGGGTCCTGTCGCCGGCTTTTAGCGAACTGGAACGCATGGGATGGACGGGCCGCAGCCCTTAGTGAGCTTCGCCAGATGAAACGTGCAGAAGCGCCCGTGGTAGCCTCGCCATATGCTTCACCTCGGGACGACAGCAGTGGCGACATCGCTGTCAGAACGCACGAAGAAGTCTATCGGCAGCTGCGTAACCAGATTTTGTTCGGGGGTATCGCGCCCGGCTCCGCCATAACGCTGCGCGGACTGGCCGTTGCGCTGGGGGTGAGCCCGATGCCGGTCCGCGAGGCTGTTCGCCGGCTGATCGCAGAGCGCGCCCTGCTGCTGCAGGACAACCGCCGTGTTCTGGTTCCGCCGATGACGAGGAGCAAATTCGATCAGATCCTGTTCGCGCGCCGGGCGCTCGAACCGGAGCTGGCGGCTCGCGCTCTCAAGATGCTTGATGCGGCTGGTATCTGCGATCTTCAAACCATCGACGATTCCATCGATGTCGCCATGAAGGGAGGCGATACCGAGGGCTATATGCGCGCGAACTATCAGTTTCACTTCGCACTCTACCGCGCGGCTCAGGCCGGCACGCTGCTCGGGCTTGTCGAGAGTATCTGGCTGCAGTTCGGCCCGTTCATGCGCGTGGCCTACGGGCGCATTGGGACGTCGACGATTGAGGATCATCATGAGCAAGCCCTCCAGGCGATCCGGT